>JAIOII010001594.1 GCA_019912685.1 Kofleriaceae bacterium | reverse complement strand
CTCATCATGCGCCTGCGCGATCTCGCGCTCGTCGACCTCGACGCGCTCCTGGCCGGCGCCGAGGGCGAGGCGTACACGCAGCTCCTCGTGACGCACGCCGAGGATCTCGAGGACGCGCTCCGCAGCGCGCGCGCCCGGACCGCGTACCCGCTGTCGAGCAGCACGAGCGGATCCGCGCCGACGATGGTCTTCGTCAGCTCGCCGGCCCGGGCGCGCGCGCTGCGGAGCGCGTCCTCGAGATCCTCGGCGTGCGTCACGAGGAGCTGCGTGTACGCCTCGCCCTCGGCGCCGGCCAGGAGCGCGTCGAGGTCGACGAGCGCGAGATCGCGCAGGCGCATGATGAGCGCGTCGTCCTCGTGGCTCTCGCTCACTTGTCGCCATCCTTCTTCGCACCCTCGCCCGTGCCCGCCTCGAGCGCCTTCGCCGCCGCCGCCGCGATCGCCTTCTGCTTGGCCTCGCGGTCGGCGGCGACCTTGGCCTTGATCGCGGCCAGCGCGTCGTCGGTGCTGTTGCCCGTCACCCCCGCGGCCGTGCCCGCGCCGAGGATCTTCGCCTCGAGCTCGGCCTCGGCCGCCTGCTCGCCGCGCATCGCCGCGTCGACCTCGGTCGCGATCGCGTCCTCCTCGATGCGGTCCTCCGCCTGCTGGAACTTGTCCCACACCGAGGTGTCGTTGCCGAACGCGTCGCCGCCCGCCGAGCGCGCCGCCGCCATCTGCGTGGCGAGCGTGCCCTTCTTGAGCTTCAGGATCTGGAGCTTGGTCTCGAACTCCTTGCGGCTCTTGTTGAGCTGGATCGCGTAGCTCGCGGCCTCGTCGCGGTCGCGCTTGATCTTCTGCGCCTCGACGAGGCAGTCCTTCTTGGCCTTGAGCGCGGTCTTCGCCGACTCGTCGTCGCCGGCCTTCACCGCTGCCATCGCGCGCTTCTCCCACGCCGCCGCCTTCTCCTCCTGCTTCTTGATGTCCTCCTCCATCTGCTTGGCGGTCGCCTTGTAGGAGATGAGCTCCTGGAGCGCGGCCTTCCGCTGCTCCTCGAGCTCGAGGATCGCCATCTCGATCTCCTTCTCGGGGTCGATCGCCTTGTCGAGCGCCGCGTTGGCCTTCGACTTGATCCCGTCCTTCATGCGCGAGAACAGGCCCATGGTCACTCCTTGCCCAGACCGTACTTGCGGTACCGCTGCCGGAACTGATCGTATGACAGCCCGAGCATCGTCGCCGCGTCCTTCTGGACGAAGCGCGCCCGCTCGAGCGCATCCTTGCACAGCCACGCCTCGAACGCCTCGACGCGATCGACGAGGGCCCGGCCGGGATCGTCGACGAACGCGCCGCCGCCGGCCTTCATCGCCGGACCGCTCTCCTGCGCCTCGGGCGGCAGCGCGGCCTCGATGTCGGCGGCGGTCAGCGTGTCGCCCTGGGCCATGTAGATCGCGCGCTCGACGACGTTCTTGAGCTCGCGCACGTTGCCCGGGAAGTCGTAGCAGGCGAGGCGATCGAACGCCTCGGGGTGGATGTCGCGCACGGTGATGCCGGCGACCTCGAGCCGGAACAGCGAGAGGAAGTACGCGGCGAGCACCGGCACGTCGTCCATGCGGTCGCGGAGCGGCGGCAGGTTGATCACCTCGAACGCGAGGCGGTCGTAGAGGTCGGCGCGGAACGCCCCGGCGGTGATCGCCGCCTTGAGGTCGGCGTTGGTCGCGGCGATGACGCGCACGTTGACCTGGATCGACTCGCTGCCCGCGACGCGCTCGAAGCGCTGGTACTCGAGGACGCGCAAGATCTTGGCCTGGAACTCGAGCGACATGTTCCCGATCTCGTCGAGGAACAGGGTGCCGCCGTCGGCGAGCTCGAACTTGCCTTCCTTCTGCTTGGTCGCGCCGGTGAACGCGCCCTCCTCGTGCCCGAAGAGCTCGCTCTCGAGCAGGCTCTCCGGCACGGCGGCGCAGTTGATCGTGATGAACGGCTCGGCCGCGCGCGGCGAGAGCGTGTGCACGGCGCGCGCGACCAGCTCCTTGCCGGTGCCGCGCGGGCCGAGGACGAGCACCGGGCGCGGCACGGGCGCGACGCGCTCGATCTTGCCCATCACGTGGCGGATCGGCGCCGAGTCGCCGACGATCTGCCAGCGCCGGCCCGCCATCTTGCGCAGGCGCTCGTTGGTCGCGCGCAGCTCGCGGTTCTCGCCCTCGAGGCGCCGCCGCTCGTGGATGTGATGGAGGATGCGCTCGACCTTCTCGACGGAGATCTCGAGCTTGTCCTCGAGGTACGGGTCCTTGGAGATGAAGTCGACCGCGCCCGCCTTCACCGCGGCGACCGCGTCGTCGATCGTGCCGTGGCCGGTGAGGATGATGATCGGGAGGTCCGGGTGCGCGCGACGCAGGTCCTTGCAGATCTCGATGCCGCTCCGCTTGCCGGCGCCGAGATCGAGATCGAGCACGACCATCTCCGCGTCGCCGGTGCGCAGCCACGAGATCGCGTCCTCGCCGTCGTCGAACGACACGACCTCGCGGCCGCGGGCGCGGAAGACGTCGGCGAGGAGCCGCCGCACCTCCGCCTGATCGTCGACGCACACGATGCGGGACATTATCGTTTCGCTCCGGCCGGCCGTCGCAGGGGCATCAGAGCCCTCCGGGGTCGCGCATCGGCGCCAGCGCGCCCAGGCTCGCGAAGCCGCCGAGGTCGGTGGGGAGCACCACGGTCATCACCGTGCCACGACCTTCCTCGCTGTCGACCAGGATGCGGCCGTGGTGGGCGGCGATGACGCGCTCGGCGATGGTCAAGCCGACCCCCGAGCCGGTCTCCTTGGTGGTGTAGCCCGGCACGAAGATCCGGCCGAGCTCGCCGCGCGGGATGCCGGGCCCGGTGTCGGCGACGACGACCTCGACCGCCGGCGCCGCCGGCGTCGACAGCTGGCGCGCCGTCACCGTCACCTTGCCCTGGGTCTTGTCGGCGGCGTCGGCCGCGTTCTGCACCAGGTTGAGGAGCGCCTCGCGGAGCAGCATCCGGTCGCCGCGCAGATCCGGCAGCGTCGAGGCGACGTGCAGCTCGACCGGCACGCTGGCGCGCGCCGCCGCGGCCGCGACGATCTCGTGCACGAGCGGCGACACCGGCACGATCTCGATCGTCGGCCCGGTCGCCTGCATCGAGCGCAGGTACTGGGCCCACTCCTCGTAGAGCGCGGTCACCTCGCGCTCGAGCTCGCGCAGCCGCTCGGAGAGCTCACCGTCGCCGGCGAGCTTGCGCGCGCTGCGCGTGCGCGAGCCGATGATGCCCAGCACGTTCTTCACGCGGTGGCCGTGCGCGTACACGCCGGCGAGCACGTCGCCGCGCGCGACCTCGGCGGTCGCGGTGACGAGCCGCGGCGCGACGTGGCCGGCGTGTACGCGCACGGCC
>JAIOII010001593.1 GCA_019912685.1 Kofleriaceae bacterium | reverse complement strand
CGCGCAGCGCCTCGGCGAGCAGGTACTCGGTCCCGGACAGCGCCGTCGGGATCGGCAGCGCGGGCCACGTCCCGAACGGCGCGGTGATCGTCGCCGGCACGCTCTGCGCCGGAGCGGCGTTGCGGTAGGCCGGCGCGGGCGCCGTGGCGCGGTGCGCCGCGGGCCCGTCGTCGTAGACGACGGGCTCGGCCTCGCCGTCATCGTCGATCACGCGCGGCGACTCGACCGGCGGCACCGTCACGTACGCGGTCTCCGCGTCCTCGATCGGCATCATGTCGCCGTCGAGCTGCGTGAGCCGGTACCGGCCGGGCTGGTTCTTCACCAGCGCACGGAAGGCACTGCGCGGCGTGGTGGCGATTGGCGCCGTCAGTGGGGCTCCCTCGTCGTTCATGACGGCGTCGAGCTGACCGCGCTGGCCGTCGCGGAGTCGCTCCACCAGCCACGACACCGCATCGCTCTTGGGCGTGAAGCGGCGGTTCTTGTAGTTGAACGCGAGTTCGGACACGGGACCTCCACCCGCACGGCGCGGGTGCATGGCGCCGCACGTGGCGCCGGGTTCGGGTTGCCTCGTATCGATCCGCGCCAAGCCGGCGCGTCGATCACGAGGGCTCTCATCTTCCTGTCGTCTGCAACCGCGCGTGCCACCGCATCTGGCATGAACTTCGCGGGCGATTTATTTCGGGGCTCTTGCGATCACCGATCGGTCTCGATCGTCCTCGCTATGGCGCGCATTCCGAATAGGTGGGGAGCGGCGCGGCGAATGGCGCGAGGAGCCGGGCGAGCGGGGGCGGCGAGGACTCCGGCGAGAGCGGCGAGCACCCCCGCGAGCAGCTCGCTGAGCGGCCCATCGAGGCCGGCGAGCGGTCGATCGAGGACCCTGGCGAGCGGCTCAGGGAGCGATTTCAGGGCGCTCAGTGACGCGCTCGATCTACTTGATCGCACGTAGAGACCGCACAGACTTCGCGCTTGCCGACATGCATGCGGATGCGGTCACCGTCGAGCGCGCGGCGTTTCGGTCGCGGACGACGGTCCGCCGTTTGCTCACCGCGCGTGCTCGCATCCGGCGCCGCTCGATACAGGTCTCCCTGCCGCATGACCAGCCCCTGGGCCGCCAGCAGCATCAGGAGCGGCACCACGTCGCGCTGGTGCCAGCCGAAATGGTCGGCCAGCTCGTGGCGCGTCTGCCCTTCCGGGCGTGCGAGTAGAAGGGCGACCAGGCGCACGGCGCGAGCCGTTGACTCCGGTCTGTGACGGGACCGGCGGCGGCGGGCACTGCGGGCGATGCTGGCACGATCCGGCCACGACCGCAGCCGGCGTGACTCCCGCGCGGCTGCGGTCGCCGCGTCCGACGCGCGTGCCCGCGGCGCGAGCAGATCTCGGCCATTTTGCCAACCTTGACAGCCGACAGGCCGCGCACCACGGTGCGCGGTCACGGTGCTCCCCCGCTCAGACGGCGCCGTGAAGGCAGCTAGCCATGCCGAAGATGGTCTACCTCGATCAGGCGGATCTCGCCTACATATCCGACGGAACCGCTCCGCACGTCGATGCGTTGCGCAGCGTGTTTCAAGCGACCGGCGCGAATCTGCTGCTCTCACAGGCGCATGTTTACGACCTCGCCAACGCGGACGACGCAACTCGAGAGCGATGGGCGACGGCGGCCACAAGCCTTGCTCCGGTTCGCTATGCGCACCGGCCGGGGGACCGGGCTCCCGCGACGAAGGACCGTTTGCTCTCTCTCTTTCCTCACTATGCAGATACGTTCAAGGGCTTGCCGTTCATGATCGCTGCGTACCTAAACGCAGCCAATGAACAACGCAACGCTCCCTCAAGCCTGCGTGCGGAGTTCGAGGCGAAGTCCACGAAAGAGAAGCGGAGGCGGCAACGCGAGCTTGCTGAGGCGAAGATGGAGGTGCTTTCGATCATCGGCAAGACTGTCGACGAGATTGTTGACGATGCTCTTGCCCCTGCGCTCCAAGCGATCAAAGTCCGAGGAGATGTTGCGGAGTACCTGAGACGTCGCCGCATGAATGATCGTTCGCGTGTTCCTCGTGCGAGCGACATCTTCGACGAGATGCACGCGAGCTATGCGATTCATGCGGATGTCTTCACATCCGACAAGAACGTCATCGATCTCTTGCGCGGTGCCGAGCCGGCGTTGGTCGAGCAAGGGTGCCGGTTTCGTATGATTCGCGTCGGTCGCCTAGATGAGGTCGCGAACGCGCTCGCCAATGGGTGAGCGACGTGAGCGACGGGTCAGGTGTCAACTACCGGCGATAGCCCAAATCCGTCACTCCCAAAAGGGAGCGAGCGAGGTCCTCACCGTCGACTTCCTCGTCAAGCGGCCGTTGCGGGAGGAGACGACGAAGATCTCCTGCACGACCGCGGGCGTGATGTCGAATAGCGGGACCGAAGATGGCCCCCGACCGCCGCGCACTACGCCGCGGTTTGCGGCACCAACGGGGCTCCGGGGTTGCGCCTACCAGCATTAGGATCGTAACGTCGCGATCCGCATGGCGAAGTTGGGGGACTTGCAGCCCGTGGGAGGTCGACGTTCGTCCGATCTGCTTCGTGCGTTGAGGGTACACCGTGGACGTCTTTGACCTTCGTCAGCGGGTCATCGGCGAGTACGCCGACTATGTCCGCAGCTTCTTCACAATCCGTGACGAGCGGATCCGAGCGCGCGTCGATGCGGCACTCGCCGAGGGCCACCTGTGGCCGGATCCGCTGCTGCAACTCAGTCCCGCGTTCGAGCCTGGCGAGTCAATCGAGGAGCTGATCTCGGGAGGCGAGCTCCATCCCGAGACGAAGAAGATCTTCGCCCGCAAACGCGAGGATGGGACCATCCGCGAGCCGCTCCGACTGCACCGGCACCAGGTCGACGGCGTGCGCGCCGCGCTGGCGGGCGACAGTTACGTGCTCACTACCGGCACAGGATCGGGCAAGAGCCTGTCGTACATCGCACCGATCGTTGATCACGCGCTTCGTCACCCGAAGCGGGGCAGCATCAAGGCGATCGTCGTCTACCCGATGAACGCGCTGGCCAACAGCCAGCTCGTCGAGCTGGGCAAGTACCTCCGGCTCGGATACCCAAAGGATCAGCTGCCGGTCACGTTCGAGCGCTACACGGGGCAGGAGAGCGACGAGAAGCGGCGAGAGATCATCGCCAACCCGCCCGACATTCTGCTCACGAACTACGTGATGCTCGAGCTGCTGCTGACGCGTCCCTTCGACGCGCAGTTGATCCGACAGGCCGAAGACCTTCGGTTCCTCGTGTTCGACGAGCTTCACACCTACCGTGGCCGACAAGGTGCGGACGTCGGACTGCTCGTCCGGCGAGTTCGCGAGGCGTGCGGCCGTAGCGATCTGATTCATGTCGGCACGTCGGCGACTCTGGCGAGCACAGGCACATGGGAAGTTCAGCAACGCGCCGTGGCGGAAGTCGCGTCGACGATCTTCGGCGTGCCGGTCCGCCCCGATCGCGTAATCGGCGAGACCCTGCGCCGCGCGTCTCGCGCGCGGGATCTGGGCGATCCCGCGTTCGTCGCCGAGCTACGCGACGCGGTCGCGAATGGCGACCTGCCGCCCGACGGCAACCGCGACAGCTTCCTCGCTCATCCGATCGCGAGCTGGATCGAGTCGACGATCGGCGTCACCGAGGACCCGTCCAGCGGGCGGCTGGTCCGCTCCGCGCCGCTCACGCTGACCCGGGCGACGGAGCTACTCGAAGGCACAACCGGCGCACCGCACGAGCGCTGCGTCGAGGCGCTCCGGCGCGGGTTGCTGACCAAGGATGACCAGGACAAGCCGATCTTCGCGTTTCGGCTCCATCAGTTCATCTCGCGTGGCGACGCCGTTTATGCATCGCCCGAGCCCGAGGCGGCGCGGTTCATTACGTTGCGGCCGCAGCGATTCGTGCCCGACTCGAACCGTTCGCGCGCGCTATTGCCGCTCGCGTTCTGCCGTGAGTGCGGCCAGGAGTACTACTCGGTGCGGCGACGGGTCGGCAACGACGACCGCGTGACCTTCGAACCGCGCGAGTTGGGTGATCGCTTCGAGGTCGACGGCGCGGAGCCTGGATACCTCTACATCAGCGAGGCGGATCCGTGGCCGACCGACCCCGCGGCGGTGATCGCACGGCTGCCCGACACATGGCTAGAGCAGAACCGGCGGGGCGTGACGGTGGTCAAGCGGTCAGCGCGGGAGCGCGTGCCCCGACCGATCACACTATCAGCGGACGGCGTCGAGGGCGGCGGCGACATCCAGGCCGCCTACTTCCCGGCGCCGTTCCTGTTCTGCGTCCAGTGCGACATCACCTACGGCGCGCATCAGACCTCGGACTTCGGCAAGCTCGCGACGCTGGGCTCCGAGGGGCGCAGCACCGCAACCACGCTGCTCGGTCTGTCGACCGTGCGCCGGCTACGGCGCGACGCGACGTTGCAACCCGAGGCGCGCAAGCTGCTCAGCTTCACCGACAATCGGCAGGACGCCTCGCTGCAAGCGGGGCACTTCAACGACTTCGTCGAGATCGGGCTGCTTCGCTCGGCGCTGCTGCGCGCGGTGATGGACGCGGGCCCCGATGGGCTGATGCACGATCAACTCGCGCGAGGCGTGTTCCGGCAGCTGTCGCTGCCGCTCGAGGCATACGCGCTCAACCCGGCCGTGGAGTATGCGCAGCGCGAGCAGACCGATCGCGCGCTGCGCGAAGTGCTCGCGTACTACCTCTATCGCGACCTACGACGCGGCTGGCGCATCACCTCGCCCAATCTCGAGCAGGCCGGGCTGCTCGACATCGACTACGTATCGCTGGAGCCGTTCTCCGGCGACCACCGCTGGTCCACCGCGCACCCCGCGCTCGCCCAGGCCACGCCCGCGCAGCGCGAGCTGATCTGCCGCGTGCTGCTCGACTTCATGCGCCGCGAGTTGGCGATCCGGGTGTCGTCGCTCAACGAGGAGGAACAGGAGAGCGTGCGGATGCTGTCGAACCAGCACCTGATCGCGCCGTGGTCCCTCGACGAACAGGAGCGGCTCGAGCGCAGCACGATCGTCTTCCCGACGTCTCGCAGCGGGGACGAGGATGATGACGACGACGAGCAGGGCGAGGCTCGCTCCCGGCGGCGGCGTAGCGCCGTGCAGCCGTTCAGCGTGTTCATCTCGCCGCGCGGCGGGTTCGGACGGCTGCTCAAGCGCACCGGAGTGCTACCCGGCGGCGAAGCGCTGACGACCGACGACGTCGCGCAGATCCTTCGCGACCTGCTACGACTGCTCGAACAACCGGCCGGGCTCGTCCAGGCCGTCGAGCCCGCACATGGCAGGGGCGTCCCTGGCTATCAGCTCGTCGCCTCGGGCCTGGTGTGGCGCGCAGGAACCGGCGAGAGCGCCACGCACGATCCGATCCGCGTTCCGAACCCGCCGGCCAGCGGCCTGCGCGCCAACCCGTTCTTCGCGCAGTTCTACCGTCAGGACACCTCCGACCTCCGCCAGCTGCGCGCGCGCGAGCACACCGCGCAGGTGCCGAGCGTCATGCGCGAGGAGCGCGAGGAGGCATTCCGCCACGCGCGCCTGCCCGTGCTCTTCTGCTCACCGACGATGGAGCTTGGCGTCGACATCGCTGAGCTGAACGTCGTCAACATGCGCAACGTGCCGCCGACGCCCGCGAACTACGCGCAGCGCAGCGGCCGCGCCGGGCGCAGCGGCCAGCCAGCGTTCATCTACACCTATTGCTCCGCGGGCAGCCCGCACGACCAATACTTCTTCCGGCGTCCCGAGGCGATGGTCGCCGGCTCGGTCTCCAGCCCTCGCATCGAGCTGGAGAACGAGGAGCTGATCCGAGCCCACGTTCACGCGATCTGGCTGTCGTCGAGTAGCGTGTCACTTGGCCAGTCGCTCCGCGATGTGCTCGACGTGATTGGCGACGACCCGACGCTAGAGGTCCAGCCCCAGCTCGCGCAACGGCTTGCCGATGCGGGGCTCCGCGCGCGCGCGCACGACCGAGTCAAGGACGCGCTCGGCGACGTGATCGCGCAGGTGATCGCGCCTGGCGACACGGTCGATCGCTGGCTCGACCAGGTGCTCCGCGAGCTCCCGCTCAGCTTCGAGCGGGCGTGCGAGCGCTGGCGGACTCTGTACCGCGCGGCATTGAGCCAGATGGAGCGACAGTCGCGGATCATCCGCGACGCGTCCCGCGAGTCACGCGATCGCGACGCGGCCCGAAGGCTGCGTGCCGAGGCAGAGGCCCAGCGCGATCTGCTGATTGACGACTCGGGCGACCAGCAGTCCGACTTCTACAGCTATCGCTACTTCGCGAGCGAGGGCTTTCTCCCTGGATACAACTTCCCGCGGTTGCCCCTGTCCGCGTTCTTGCCAGGACGCCGCCGCAGACGCGGCAACGACGACTTCCTGTCGCGCCCGCGGTTCCTTGCAATCTCCGAGTTCGGTCCGCGCAGCCTCGTCTACCACGAGGGCTCGCGCTACGTGGTCAACAAGGTAATCCTGCCGGTCGACCGCGAGGATGCCTCGATCAAGCGTCGCGCAAAGATCTGCGAGGCGTGCGGCTACCTGCACCCGCTCGAGGACGGTCCCGGGCCTGACCTCTGCGAGTCATGCCACGCACCGCTCGATCACGAGTGGCCCAACTTGTTCCGTATGCAGAACGTGGCGACCCGTCGCCGCGATCGCATCAACTCCGACGAGGAAGAGCGGTTCCGCCTGGGCTACGAGCTGCGCACCGGCGTCCGGTTCGCTAGTCGCCACGGCGCGCTGTCCGTGCGCACGGCGTTCCTTTCCGACGAGGCCAACGAAGAGGAGCCGCTGGTGCTGCTCAAGTACGGCGCCGCCGCGACGCTGTGGCGGATGAACCTCGGCTGGAGGCGCCGCAAGCAGAAGGAGATCCGCGGCTATCTGGTCGACGTCGAGCGCGGGTACTGGGCCAAGAGCCAGGAGATCGAGGATGACGCCGACGGCCCCGACGACCCGATGTCGCCTCGGGTGGAGCGTGTGGTTCCCTACGTGGAGGACACGCGCAACGCGCTGATCGTCCGTCCCCGCTATGGGCTCACGATAAGCCAGCTCGCCTCTCTCGAGTCGGCGCTCAAGACCGCGATCCAGGTGCTCTACCAGCTCGAGGATCGAGAGATCGGATCCGAGCCGCTGCCGAGCAACACCGACCGCAAGACGCTGCTGTTCTACGAGGCATCCGAGGGTGGCGCCGGGGTGCTGCGACAACTTGTCGAGGACCCGCAGGCGTTGCCGCGCGTCGCGCGCAAGGCGCTCGAGTTGTTGCACTTCGATCCCGACACCGGTGCCGACATCGCCGAGCCTCCCGGCCGCGAGCGCTGCGAGGCCGCGTGCTACGAGTGCCTGCTCTCCTACTACAACCAACGCGATCACCAGGTGCTCGATCGCCACGTGATCGCGCCGGTGTTGCTCGACTGGTCCCGCCGCACGGCGGAGCTCGCGGCAGGTCCGCTGCCGCGCCCCGAGCAGCTCGAACAGTTGCTGCGCGCGGCTCAGACCGAGCTGGAGCGCACATGGATCCGGCTCGTGGACGAGCGTGGCCACCGCCTGCCGGACTTCGCACAGCCGCTGTTCGAGGAACTCCGGGCCCGGCCCGACTTCTACTATCACGAGGCCGAGGTCGCGATCTTCGTAGACGGACCACATCACGATGAGGAGTCGCAGCGGACCGAGGACCGCCAGATCGAGGAGCGGCTGACCAACGCGGGCATGTCGGTGATCCGCTTCCACCATCAGGCCGAGTGGCGCGAGATCCTAGGTCGCTACACCACGGTGTTCGGACCGGCGTCGGCGATCGACGACGTCGCTTCGCCGGGTGGATCCGACGTCGAGCACGCGCCACCACCGCCCGCGTTCGATCCCGACGACTTCGATGACCGCTGGCACGACACGCTCGCCAGGCTCGCGCAGATCGAGGGCGTGGTGATCACACCCGGCGACGAAGTGATGCGCGGTGGGCGAGCGATCGACCTCGACCTCGCGACCATCACCCGCGGCGAGCACTCCGTGCGGCTGGTCGATCTGGCGACCCCGAACGCGCGCGCGGTCATGTCGGCGCTCCAAGAGCAGGGACACCGCGTGGTCCCGCTTCGTGCGGACATGCCCGACATCGTCGAGCGCATCATCGCGGCGTTGGAGCGCTGATGGGCGTCCTGGTCGCCAATGGGTTCTTCGAGGCGATGGGCAAGCTCGCGGCCAGGGAGCAGGCTGCTTGCACGTCATTCATCGTGATGTTCCAGCAGAACCCCAAGCAGCCGGGGATCTCGCTCGAGCGACTCGATAACGTCTCGAGGCACCTATGGTCAGGGCGCGTGAATCAGGACCTGCGCGCGATCATCTACCAAGACGGCGACGCGTGGGCGTTGCTCCACGTCGACCACCACGACGCGGCGTATCGCTGGGCCGAGCGGCGCGACGTCGGCCGTCACCCCATCACGGGCGCATTGCAGATCCTCGATGTTGTCGAGACCGTGGTCGAGAAAAAGGTCGAGAGGCCGCTTCGCGCGGGCATGTTCGACGCGCAAGAGGATGACTACTTGGTCTCACTCGGCGTGCCGCCGACCTGGGTTCCCGCGGTCCGGCAGATCACCTCCGACGACGAGCTGCTCGAGGTCGGAGGCAAGCTGCCCGACGACGTCTTCGATCGCCTGCTCCGCGTGTCCCAGGGCGAGCTGGTCACGCCTCCGGCCCCGATCGCGCCGACCAAGCCGCTCGAATCCGCCGCCGCTGGCTCCGCCGGGTTCTACGTCGTCGCCGACGCCGCGGACCTCGCGAGCGTGCTCGCCGCGCCGCTCGATCGCTGGATCGCGTTCCTCCATCCGTCGCAGCGCGCGATCGTCGAGGCTGCGCCCAAGGGCGCCGTCAAGGTGACCGGCAGTGCCGGCACGGGCAAGACCGTCGTCGGCCTCCACCGCGCGCGCACGTACGCGCGGCGCGGACACCGCGTGCTGCTTACCAGCTTCGTCACCACGCTGTGCGACAACCTCCAGCGTAACCTGCGCAAGCTCTGCACCAGGGAGGAGCTCGGGCGCGTCACGGTCAGCACGATCGACAAGCAGGCGCTCGCGCTCGCGCGCAAGGTCGACGGAAGGCTCCAGCCGGCGTCGAACGAGACTGTCAAGAAGCTGATCGCCGACCTCGCTGCGCGCCATGTTCCACAATTCCCTCCCGCGTTTGTCGCCGCGGAGTGGGACGCAGTCGTCGACGCGCAGGGCATCGCGGCGTGGCCAGAGTACCGGACCGCATCGCGCACCGGGCGCGGCAAGCCGCTATCCGTCGCGGACCGCAAGGTGCTTTGGAAGGTCTACGGCGAGGTGTTCGCCACGCTCGCGGCGCGCCACGAGGCGACCTGGTCGAACATCAGCCGCCGCGCGCTCGAGGCGCTCGAGACCAGCAAAGCCAAGTCGCCATTCGACGCGGTGATCGTCGATGAGCTTCAGGACCTCCGCCCCACGGCACTGCGGCTCGTTCGCGCGCTGGTCGGCGACCATCCCGAGCACCTCATGCTGCTCGGCGACGCCGGCCAGAGGATCTACGCGGGCAAGGTTGCCCTGTCCGCGCTCGGCATCGATGTCCGCGGTCGGAGCCATGTGCTGCGCATCAACTACCGGACCACCGAGCAGATCCGCCGCGCCGCCGACCTGATCGCTGCTGAGTCGTCGGATGACTTCGATGAAGGGACGGAAGACCGTACGCGCACGCGCAGCCTGATGAAGGGGCCGGCGCCGACGTTCGCCGGGTTCCCCGATCGCGCCGAGGAGCTTGCCGACGCCGTGCGCTGGATCAAGGACTGCCGCGCCAAGGGCCTCGCGCTCGACGAGATCGCAGTGTTCGCTCGTACGTCCAAGCGCGCCAGCGAGGTCGAGGCCAAGCTATCGGCCGAGGGGCTCGCAACGGCTGGGCTCGATGACGAGCACATCACGCCGGGCGCCGTCCAGGTCGGCACCATGCACCGCGCGAAGGGCCTCGAGTTCAAAGCCGTCCTCGTCGTGGACGCCAACGCCGACACGTTGCCAAGCCCCGGCTTGATGAAGTCCGCCGTCGATCCGCAAGATCGCGACAACGCGCTCGCACGCGAACGACAGCTGCTCTACGTGGCGATGACCCGCGCGCGCGATTTGTTACGTGTCACCTGGACGGGCAAGCAGTCCATGTTCCTCGAGCCTGCGCTCACCGCGAAGGAAGTCGCCCCGCTATGACGTTCGCCGTTGGTTCGCTGGTTCGCGCTCGCGGGCGCGAGTGGGTGGTGCTCCCCGAGACCTCGCAGGAGACCGACGTTCTCGTGCTGCGTCCGCTCGGCGGTGCCGATCATGAGATCACCGGCATCTATGTCGGGCCCGGCCCCGACGGCCAGCCGTTCGAGGAGGTTTCCTCCGCTCGGTTCCAGCCACCAGATCCGAACGCGGACCTCGGCGACCACCGCTCGTGCCGCCTTCTCCGCGACGCCGTTCGCCTCAGCACGCGCTCGGTTGCGGGACCGTTCCGTTGCCTGGGACGAATCGCCGTGGAGCCGCGCCCGTATCAGCTTCTGCCGCTGTTGCTCGCGCTCCGCCAGGACCCGGTGCGTCTGCTGATCGCCGACGACGTCGGCATCGGAAAGACCGTCGAGTCGCTGTTGATCGCGCGCGAGCTATACGATCGCGGCGAGATCCGCCGGATGGCCGTGCTCTGTCCCCCGCACCTCGCGGAGCAGTGGCAGCGCGCGCTGCGCGAACAGTTCCACCTCGAGTCCGAGCTGGTGCTCGCGGGCACCGCGGCGCGGCTCGAGCGCCAGAAGTCCGCGACCGTCGGCCTGTTCGAGCAATACCCGATCACGGTAGTGTCGACGGACTATATCAAGCAGGACCGTCGCCGCGCCGAGTTCCTCCGCACGTGCCCTGAGCTGGTGATCGTCGACGAGGCACACACCTGCACCGCGGCGCCGGGCACACGCGCCGGACGGGCCGGCCAGATCCGCCACCAGCTGCTTCGCGAGATCGTCGATCCCGCGAAGGGCGGCGCCGACCGTCATCTGATCCTGGTCACCGCGACCCCGCACAGCGGCAGTAGCGAGGCGTTCCGTTCGCTGCTCGGGCTGCTCGATCCCGAGCTGGAGAACCTGCCCGAGGACCTGTCGGGTGACGCGAACCGTCGCCTGCGCGAGCGCGTCGCGGCACACCTCGTCCAGCGGAAGCGCGGCGACCTGACGACGTACCTGCACACCAATACGCCGTTCCCCGAGCGCAAGATCGCCGAGGAGAGCTACGACCTCGCGCCCGAGTACAAGAAGTTCATGGGCCGCGTGCTCGAGTTCTGCCGCGATACCGTCGAGGGCGCCGGCAAGGACGAGCGTCACCAGCGGATCCGCTGGTGGTCTGCGCTCGCACTGTTGCGTGCGCTCTCATCCAGCCCCGCAGCGGCTGCCGCGACGTTGCGCAACCGCGCCGGGCATGCTGAAGCGGACACGGTCGACGCGATCGACGTCGAGGGCCGGCGCGCGGTTCTCGACCTCGACGACGAGACCCTCGAGTCGATCGACGTCGCGCCCGGCGCGGTGGAAGACGACACCGACACCTTCGCCCGCCGGCTCCGCGAGCTCGCCTCCGACGCCGAGGCGCTAGCCGACAAGCACGACAGGAAGCTGAAGAAGCTCGAGCAGATCGTTGGCACCTTGCTCGGCGAGGACTTCGCGCCGATCGTGTTCTGTCGGTTTATCCCGACGGTCGACTACGTCGCCGAGCGGCTGCGCAAGAAGTTCAAGGACGCTACCGTCGAGGCAGTCAGCAGCCTGCTCGCCCCCGAGGAGCGCGAACGTCGAGTCGCGGCGCTCCACGGCAGGAAGCAGCGCGTGCTGGTGTGCACGGACTGTTTGTCCGAGGGAATCAACCTCCAGGACGACTTCTCGGCGGTGATCCACTACGACCTCGCGTGGAACCCGACGCGTCACGAGCAACGCGAAGGCCGCGTCGATCGCTATGGCCAGACCCAGACGACCGTCCGGACACTGACCCTGTACGGCGCGGACAACCCCGTCGACGGCATCGTACTCGACGTACTGCTGCGCAAGCACCGCACGATCTTGAAGGCGCTCGAGATCGCGGTCCCGGTGCCGGCTGACACCGAGCTGATCGGTAAGGCGATCATGGAGGGCGTGGTCCTCCGCAAGGGCAAGATCGAGACGTCGACGCAGCTCGGCCTGAGCGCATACGCGCCCGAGTTCGACGCGCAGATCGAGCCGCTGCGCCACGAGATCAACATCGCGTGGGAGGCCGCAGCCGAGCGCGAGAAGAAGAACCGTTCGATCTTCGCGCACCACCAGGTCCAGGAGGCGATCGAGGACGAGCTTGCGGGCGAGCTGAACGCAGTCAAGCGCGCGGTCGGCGACGACCAGGATGTCGAGCGGTTCGTGCGCGAGGTGTTGCCGTCGGTCGGCGCGACCACGACCAGCACCACGCCGCTGGTCGCCGAGCTGGCGGGCGTGGCCGCCGGCGTCCGCGACGCGCTCGGCGATCGCTCGAAGATCATAGCCACGTTCCGCGGGCGTCCGCCCCAGGACGGCGAGCTGGTCGTCCGCACCCACCCGATCGCCGCAGGGCTCGCCCAGTTCGTGCTGGAGAGCGCGCTCGACCTCGCGATCCCTGGTCCTGGGTGTCGCTGCGGCGTCGTGCGCACGACCGCGGTGATGTCGCGCACTGCCGTGTTCCTGCTTCGGTTCCGGTTCCACCTTCAGTCCCAAGGTCCCGACAAGCAGCCGATCGAGCTACTCGCCGAGGATCTCGCCACGGTCGCGTTCACGGGAACTGCGGCGAAGCCGTCGTGGCTCTCGGCCGAGGCGACCGACGCCGTCCTCCACGCGTCGCCATCGGGCAACGTCGACCCGCAAATCGCCCGCGACCACCTGCTCGGCATGCTCGCCGACCTCGACACGCTCGCGTCCGGTCTGCTCGAGCTGGGCAACCAGCGCGGCAAGGACCTGCTCGACGCCCACCGCCGCGTGCGCAAGGTCGCTAAGGAGCGCGCGCGCGTCCGCGGCGTTGAGCTACTGCCGCCGATCGACGTCATCGGCGCGTACGTCTACCTGCCGAAGGCAGCGAAGGCGGGCGCATGAGCCAGCCGTTCGCGACCATCCGCTCCGAGGGCGGCCTGTTGCCGCCCGATCTGCTCGCGCGAATCGCCCAAGGCGATCGCACGGTGCCCGGGTTCACGCCAGCGGCCTACCGGCTCGACGACAGCCAGCAGTTCGGTGAGGCGATCTCGCGATCGTGGAACCGCATGCTTCCCGCATGGCATGCGTTCCGTGCCGAGCTGGCCAAGCTCTCCGCCGACGATTCCGCAACCGTCCTCACGCGCGAGAAGCTGCTCCAACCGCTGCTCCAGGAGCTGGGCTATGGCCGCGTCGCCCCGCTCAAGAAGGCGATCATCGCGGACGACCGCGAGTACGCGATCAGCCACGCGTGGGGCGAGCTTCCGATCCACCTGCTCGGCGCGGGTACCTCGCTCGACGTACGGACAGCGGGACACAGGGGCGCCGCGAAGAGCTCGCCGCACGGCCTTGTCCAGGACCTCCTAAACCGCAGTGAGCCCCACTTGTGGGCACTGCTCTCAAACGGGCTCCTGCTGCGGCTGCTCCGCGACCATCACAGCCTGACCACGCAGGCGTATGTCGAGGTCGATCTCGAGGCACTCTTCGAAGGCGAGCGCTACAGCGACTTCGCGCTGATGTGGCTGGTGTTCCACCAGAGCCGGCTCGAACCGCAAGACGACAAGATCGATCGCTGCTGGCTGGAGCAGTGGTTCACGCTATCGCGTACCGAGGGGCTCCAGGCGCTCGACGACCTGCGCGACGGCGTGGTCAAGGCGATCGAAGCGCTAGGACGCGGGTTCCTCAAGCACGCGCACAACACCCAACTTGTCGACGATCTTCGCGAGGGCGTGCTCGATCGCCAAGATTACTACCGGGAGCTCCTGCGCCTGGTGTACCGGCTGATCTTCCTGTTCTCTGCGGAGGACCGTGGCGTGCTGCTCGATCCGAACGCGACAGAGCTCGCGCGCGACCGCTATCGCAGGTTCTATGCAACGCGGCGGCTGCGCGATCTCGCCGGGCAGACCCGCGGCGGCCCACACAGCGATCTGTGGCAGGCCCTGCGGGCTGTGATGAATGGGCTCGACGACGGCTGCCCGCCGCTCGCGCTGCCAGCTCTTGGCAGCTTCTTGTGGAGCAAGGAAGCCGTGCCGCACCTCGATCGTTGCGAGCTGGCCAACGCGGACCTGCTCGCAGCGCTCCGCGCACTTTCCTACGTCGAGCGCCACAGACAGCGATTCCCGGTGTCGTGGCGAACGGTCGCCGCCGACGAGCTGGGCTCGGTCTACGAGAGCCTCCTCGAGCTGCACCCCAAGCTCGACCCGTTCGAGCTGATCACCGCGGCGGGTAACGAGCGCAAGAAGACCGGCAGCTACTACACGCCGACCTCGCTGGTCGACTGCCTGCTCGACTCCGCGCTCGATCCCGTGATCGATAGCGCAATCAAGGGCAAGTCGCGCGCGGACGCCGAGGCCGTGTTGCTCGCGCTCAAGGTCGTCGACCCCGCATGCGGCTCCGGCCACTTTCTCGTCGCCGCTGCGCGCCGGCTCGCGCGGCGGCTGGCGACCGTGCGCACTGGCGACGACGAGCCGAGCCCGCGCGAGCTCCAGCACGCGCTGCGCGACGTGGTCGGCCGCTGCGTCTACGGCGTTGACCTCAACGAGATGGCGGTCGAGCTGTGCAAGGTCGCGCTGTGGATGGAGGCGGTCGAGCCGGGCAAGCCGCTGTCGTTCCTCGACGCCCACGTCCAGCATGGCAACGCGTTGCTCGGCGCGACACCTGCGCTGATCGCGCGCGGCATCGCCGACGACGCCTGGGACCCGATTGAAGGTGACGACAAGGCGGTCGCGCGCGCGCTCAAGAAGCGCAATCGCGAAGCGCGCAAGGCTGCCGAGAAGTCTGGCCAAACAGATGTGTTCGGCATCGTCGGATCGCCGGGCGGTTCCGCCGATCTCGCAGCTGCCGCACGAGACGCACTCACCGGCGCAGATGAAGCGGTGGCAGACATTCGTGCGCGAAAACGAAGGTGGGAGGCATTGCAGAGCTCGCAAGCGTTCAGAGACGCCGTGCTCGTCGCCGACACGTGGTGCGCGGCATACGTGTGGCCCAAACAGGATGGTCAACTCGCAGCCGAGGCACCGACCCATGAGGCGTTCGTGCGCGTCCTTCAGGATCCTTCCACTGCAAGCAAGCCGCTGCGGCGCGAGGTTGGCAAGCTCGCCGGTCGGTACACGTTCTTCCATTGGCACCTCGCGTTCCCCGAAGTTTTTCAGCCTCGCGACGCCATTGCCGACGACGATGTCATCGGCTGGGACGGCGGATTCGACTGCGTTCTCGGCAATCCGCCTTGGGAGCGCGTGAAACTACAAGAGGCGGAGTGGTTCGCTGCCCGCCGGCCTGACGTGGCCATGGCGCCGAACTCCCGAGCTCGAAAGGCGCTAATTGCGTCGCTGGCTGACGACGATCCCACCCTGCACGCAGACTTTCGCGAGGCCTACCGTCGAGCCGACGGTGAGAGTGCGTTTCTTCGACGCTCTTTACGGTTCCCTCTTTGCGGGCGAGGGGAAATCAACTCCTACGGCCTGTTTGCCGAGTGCTCGTGGGTAATCGCTCGTTCTCAGTCGGCGTGTGGGGTCATCGTCCCTTCAGGGATTCTCACTGATGAGACAACGAAGCTCTTCTTCAATAGCATTCAAAGGACACGCGCACTCGTTCAGGCTGTAGATTTCGAGAACAACGAAACGTTGTTTCCCGGTGTAGGGCATGGACGCATGCGCTTTTGCCTTCTGAGCCTGCGGAAGGGCTCGGCTGTTACCGCTGCCAAGCTCTTTTTTCTCGCCCGCAGCGTGGCGGATCTGGCCGAAGCCGACCGCTGGTTCACCCTAACCGCGGAGGATGCGGCGACGATCAACCCGAACTCTAAGACGTGCCCCATCTTTCTGAGCCGTCGTGACGCAGAGATGACGCGTGAAGCGTATGCACGTTTTCCCGTGATGCGACGGGACGCGCCAGAGGCCAGTCCCTGGGGAGCAAGTCTCAACCGCATGTTCGACATGACGCATGACGGAGACCTGGTGCGACCAGCACAGTCGCTACTGGATGACGGATGGAAGCGCGATGGCAGGGAGTTCGTTCGCAACGGTGAGCGAATGCTGCCGATCATTGAAGGGAAGATGGTCACGTTCTATGACCACCGTGCGGCCCACATTCGATTGAATCCCGACGCACCATCGCGACAACAACAAACGAAAGACACGACCGATCAGGAGCGTTCAGACGCTGGCTTCTTTCCAGACGCGTACCTTTGGGCTCCGGCCGACGAGGCGCGGAGACGATTCCACAAGGCGGCTGGGCAAGATTGGGCGATCGCGCTCAAGCGAGTCACATCGGCAACGAACTGGCGCACGATGGTGGCCTGCGTTGTTCCCGATTCGATAGCCGTTAGCTACACGCTGTATGTTGTTGGCGTCGACGAAGAACACAAAGCCGCGCAGCCTTGCCTGCTCGCAATGCTCAATTCGTTCGCGTACGACTACTTCGTTCGTCAAAAGACGATGCAGCCGTCCCTTCCAGTTGGGCCAGTCTACGAGACCGTGATGCCGCCGCCCGCGGCATTCAAGACATCGCCGCCATGGCTCGGCTCCCCGCTCGCGCGATGGGTTGCAGAGCGCGTGGGTGAGCTCGTCTGCGTGTCTCACGATCTGTCGTCGTTCGCGCGAACGATCTTTGGCCGAGATGTTGTGTTCACATGGAAGCCGGAACGCCGCGAGTTCATTCAGGCAGAGCTCGATGCCATGTGTTTTCACCTCTTCGGCTTCTCGCAGGCCGATGTCGACCACGTTTTGCGCACGTTTCCGAAGGTGCGCGAATACGACATGAAAGCTCATGGAGAGTTCCGGACTCGAAACCTGATTCTTCAGATCTATGACACGATGGCCGGGGTGGTGACCGGCGGGACGTACCGATCAGCGCTGTCGCCGCCACCCGGTGATCTGCGCGCGGCGCAAGACTCTCGGGAAGGAGCGTACGTTCCGCAGGTTCCGTCTAAGCCGGCGTCCAACATTCTTCCACTCCCACTGCCGCCCCGTACGAAGGCTGCGCCCGTGCTGCCGCGTGTGGAAGATGTTCCCGACTTGGCCAAGTCCCGTCCACGCTCGTGGGAGCGTCCCCGCGCCGATCACGCGGGTGAGATCGGGGCGACGATTGCCGCAGTGCTCAAGAAGTGCGCTCGGGCGACGGACCTTCGAGAAGTTCGGCTCGCCGCGTTGCTCTGCTTAGAACCACACCTCTTGGGCCCAATGCTCGATGCCAACGAGCGCAAGGCGTGGGGAAGGGTGATTGGGGCGGATGCTAAGCGGTCGATGGACGCATCGATTGAGCAGACCCTGAAACACTGGGGAGAGGCACTTCGAGGGCTTCGCGCTCGAGGTCGACTCACGGAGGACCAAGCAACCTCGACTTGGGCACCGGGCGACGACATTCAGAAAATCGATACGCGTGGATGGCCAGACGATCGCGCCGCATTCGTAGTGCATGTCCTTAGTCGCGCGCGACACTCCAACGCGATCGAGACTGTCGTCCTGGCGTTTCCAACCACAGTTCGCGATTGGGTCCTGCGTGCAGCTTGAACTTCTGAATACGCCGACTCTCGCTGTGAGCCCCTCATCGGAACTCTCATCGCCGCGGCTCTGGGTGAGGCGACTCGTGATCTGGTCCGAACCGTGGAACGTTCTGCGCGAGGTCGAGTTTCGTCCGGGTCTGAACATTATCTGGTCGCCCGACCCTGTGGACCATGGTTCGGGCGAGAAGCCCGCCGGCCCAGGGCACGGTGCAGGCAAGACCCTGGTTTGCCGCTTGCTGCGGTACTGTTTGGGAGAGCCGGGGTTCGCCGCCGACGTACAACGAGCAAAGATCGCGGGAGCCTTTCGAGAGGGCCGTGTGGGTGCGGAAGTCATTCTCGATGGGGTTTGCTGGGCGGTGATTCGCTCGATTGGGGTCCTTCCCTTCAACGTTGTTCGCGAGGGATCGACGCTAGCCGAGGTTACTTCCGCGCCGGGTGAGCCGACGGGCATGGAGCCCCTGGTTAACGCGATCACCCATCGGATCGTGACCGCACCAGTGTCGGCGCTATTGTCCTCCGACCCCGGGATCCCCTGGCTCGCTGCTCTTGAATGGATCGCTCGCGATCAGGAGTGCCGGTTTGGGAAGGTACATGATTGGCGCGACACAGCCTCAGCTTCGGGATCGCCGCGTTTGTCCGGTGCAACCGCAAACAACGTGCTTCGAGCGCTCTTGGGTGCGATCACGCCACGCGAACACTCTCTCGAGAGCGACATCAAGAAGCTCGAGAAGGATCGCGAGACGGGCATGCGGGAGGCTGAACGTTATGCGTGGGGAATAGCTCGTTCTGTATCGCGCATCGCGAGGTCTCTCGGCCAGCGGACCGGAAGCCTGCGGTCTGATGGGCTTGCTGTCGCTTGGCTACGCGCCGCGGCTGCTGACAAGTTGACCGCGGCTGCACTTGTTGACTCTGGTGGTGAAACCGCTTCGCTTGAGGATCTTGAGGCTCGGCACGACGAAGCAAGGGCTGAGCTTTCGTCCTTGCACGATCAAGCCCGGAATGCCGAGCAGGAGCGCACTACCGCCAGGGCACTTGCCGAGATGATCGTGCGTGAAACACCCGGATTGTCAGCGAGTATCGACGCAGCTGAGACCCCCACCTGCCCACTCTGCGAGGTGCCTGTCGATCGAGCGCTCGTCGACGGGTGCCAGTTGTCACACAAGCTCGCCGACCTTGCATCGTTGCGCCAGCGTCGCGAACGGAATGAGAAGGAACTGAGCAGACACCGAGAAACGGTCGCGACTGCGAACAACAAGCTGGCCGAGCTAGTGGCGAAGGCCGCAGCTGCGAAGACGAAGGCCGATGCGCTGTGGCAACAAGTTCTTCTCGCCCGCCGACTCCGAAGGGAACGTACGGACGCCTGGTACGGAGCCCGGCGCGCCCAAGATGACATCGCTGATCTCGAACAGCTGGTCGCCTCGAAGCAGCAGGAAGAGGCCGCCGTCTCTCAAACGGAGAAGGAACTCAGCGAAGCGCGCGAGGCTGTCGCGATCGAGCGCGCTCAGCATGCGAAGGTGTTTGCTCGACTGGAGGCGCACTTCGACCCGATCGTGCGTGAACTCCTCGGCCCGAAAGCTAGTGGCCGCATCCGTCACGACGGCAACGGCTTGCACCTCGTGGTGGATCTCGGCGGTGAGCGCTCAACTCCGGCGATCGACACAGTGAAAGTGTTGGCGTTCGATCTCGCAGCCCTGTGTCGAGGTATCGAAGGCGACACCCACGTTCCAGCGCTACTGATTCACGATAGTCCTCGTGAGGGCGATCTCGGTATGAGCCACTACGAGCAGCTCTTTCGCTTGAGCCGCGATTTGGAGAGCTTAGGCGCTACTCCCCTCTTCCAGTATATTGTCACAACGACAACCCGCCCTCCCACGGATCTCGCCGTCGAACCATGGTTGCGCTTGGAGCTTCATGGTGCCCCAGCCGAGAAGCGTCTGTTGAGGCGGGATCTGTGATCGGGCGCAAGCTACCCATCGTCTGCTACTCCGAAGAGGGCCGAGTCGCGACAGATCGCCGACCGCGTCGCGTGGTCGCCACCGCAGCGCTCCTGAACCTGCGAGATGAACGGAGTGGATGGTGTCATCAATGACATTCGCCGAAGCCGCTGAGGCGGTGCTCGTGGATACACGCCGCGCGATGAGCGCGAGCGAGCTGTGGGCCGAGATCGACAAGCGCGGCCTCGTCCAGACCAAGGGCAAGACGCCGAGCGCGACTCTGTACACAGAGCTGCTGCGGCGGTCCGCAAACTGGCTCGACGAAGAGGACGAGAAGCAGCCGACGTTCTACCGTCGTGGGGACGGCGCGTTCGGCTTGTGGGCAGATCTGACCGCCCCGCAGCAGAAAGCAATTCTGGACGGTGGGGGCACGTCGCCCACCGCGATCTGGCGCGACCTTCACGATCGCGTGAAGGACGACCCCGTGTGGGTGGATCGCCTCGCCGCGTTGAAGCAGCGCCGAGCCGAGGTCGGCGCTCAGATCGCCGACCGGATCCGCAAGTACCTCGCCGGCAGCCTCGGGCTCGAGGCGTTTCGCACCGAGTTCGACAAGCAGACCCGGCGCGGTGCCACGTGGGACACCTTCGGCTTCGGCGGTATCTCCTTCGCCATGGTGCTCAACCAGTTCGCCAAGACCGTGGCGCTCCATCCCGATCTCGAATCGCTGATCAAGAGCGCGATGGCCGCGTCGTCCGACGACAAGGTCGCTCGCGCCAACGTCGATGCCCTGGTCGCGAGGCTCGAGGTGCTGCGCAAGACCGGCGACAAGAAGAAGCTGCCGCACCCCAACCGCGCGATCACGTTGTTCTCGGCGCTGTGGCAGGTTCAGGCGCCCGACGTATGGCCCACCTACTACAAGAGCGCGCGCGACGCCCTGGCCGAGACGGGCGTCGTCGAGCCCGACGAGGATGACGCGATTGCGAGCTACTTCGCGTTCCGTGTGCCGTACCAGAAGCTCGCGAGCGAGCTGGGTCTCTCGATCCTCGAGCTGGAGCAGCTATGCAAGCTGCAACAAGCCGAGGAGGACGACGCCACGGCCGCCGCGGCGAGCTGGCTGTTCCAGGTGCGGCCGGACGTGTTCGATCTGCGTACCGCGCTCGACGATCTGGACGAGCTGACCTGGGTGGTTCGTCAGCAGAAACCGCAGGTTCACGAGGGCGACACGGTGTATCTGTGGGAGTCGGGCGACGACGCGGCGCTTCTCGCGGTCGCTCGCGTGGTCGACGCCCCGGCGACCACGCCGCGTGAGGCGCCCGCGCAAGCTAAGTTCTACAAGAACCCGGCCGACGCCGAGGGCGACGCGCTCCGGGTTCGGCTCGCGATCGATCGACGGATCGATCCGCCGTTGACCCGACAGCGGATCCTCGCCGCGCCCGAGACCGGCGTCGACGCGCACCTGTTCAGCACCGCGCAGAACATCAACGTCGAGCTTCCCGCGGCGATCGCCGCGCTGCTCGAGGGCATGATCGCGACGGGCTCCAGCGCCAGCCAGGTTCGCTATTGGAAGATCGCTCCAGGAGGCCGGGCATATGCGTGGCCGGAGATGGAGCGCGATGGCGTGATCGCCATCTCGTGGTACGAGCTTCAGGTCGGTGACCTGCGCGCGTACGCTAGCAAGCAGGCGCTGGAGCAGCGCATCGCGGAGCTGGCGCCTGACCTCAAGCCAGGTAAGTGCCGTCGACGCGCCGAACAGTTGTGGGCATTTCGCAACATCTCCATCGGCGACGTGATTGTCGCGAATCGCGGATACTCGGCGATCGTCGGTGAGGGGAAGGTCACTGGGGACTACTTCTTCCGCGCGGGGAACAAGTTCTTCCCGCACGCCCGTCCGGTTCAGTGGACGCTCACGAAGGAGCGCGCGATCCCCGATCAGGGCCCGAAGTGGCGTCCGACCGTCGTCGCGCTGTCGGCCGACGAATACGATGATCTGTTCGCTGACGACGAACTCGACGCCAAGCCCGAACCGGATCACCAGCCTCCGACGAACCCGAGCGAAGCCGAGCCTTACACGCTCCAGCACGCGCTAAAGCAGGTGTTCCTGGCGGAGAGCGAGCTGGAGGGGTTCCTCGACCTGCTCAAGTACAAGAAGAACCTCCTGCTTCAGGGGCCGCCTGGCGTCGGCAAAACGTTCGTCGCGTCCGAGCTTGCCTACGTCTTGCTCGGCGCCAAGGACGACGCCCGAATCAAGCGCGTCCAGTTCCACCAATCCTATGCCTATGAGGACTTCGTCCGCGGCTACCGTCCGGCCGAGGGCGGTGGGTTCGTGCTGCGCGACGGCCCGATGTTCACGTTCAGCGAACAGGCCCGGCAGGACTCGAGCCGCCCCTACGTGATGATCATCGACGAGATCAACCGCGGCAACCTGAGCAAGATCCTCGGCGAGCTGATGCTGCTGGTCGAGCCCGACAAGCGCGACCCCAAGTGGGCGGTGGAGCTCGCGTACGCCAAGCCCGGCGAGGCCCCGTTCTCGGTGCCTCCGAACCTCCACATCATCGGCACGATGAACACCGCCGACCGCTCGATAGCGCTCGTCGACTACGCGTTGCGACGGCGGTTCGTGTTCGCCACGGTGCAACCCGCGTTCGCACAAGGCCGGTTCCGAACGTTCCTGGAAAGCAGAGGCGTTGCGCCGCCGCTGCGCGACAAGCTCATCGAACGGATCGCCGACCTCAACAAGACCATCGCCGACGACGCACGCAACCTCGGGCCAGGCTACGTGATCGGCCACAGCTACTTCTGCCAGCGCGATCCGCAGGACGCGTACGACGACGCTTGGTATACGCGGATCGTGCGCTACGAGGTCGAGCCGCTGCTCCACGAGTACTGGGCGGAGTCTCCCGAGAAGGTGAAGAAGATGGTGGAGGCACTGCTGGCGTGATGACGGTCGAGCGCAAGATCCCGATCGCGAACCTCTACTACCTGCTGTGCTATGTGTGGGATGTTCTCGACGACAAGGACGATACGCTGGTTGCCGAGTTGGAGGGGCTCACGCACGTCGAGTTGCTCGCGAAGGTGCTGGCGGTCTCGTTCCAGCGCCTGTGGCGACGTGGTCTCGATCGTGGCTACCGCACGCTCGAGGACGATCTCCGGTCCCCACGTGGCCGGATCGACCTTCCGCGCATGGTCGCGCGGCAGCTCGAGCGGAACGGCCGCGCGGCCTGTCGGTTCGACGAGCTGGGCCACGACGTACTCCAGAACCAGATCCTGGCGACTACCGCCCGGCGGCTGCTGCGACTGCCCAAGCTCGCGCGCGACGTGCGCGACGAGATCGTTGCCATCGATCGCACGCTTGCCGACGTCTCGACGATCGCGCTGCGCGCGTCGACGTTCACCCAACTTCACCTGCAAGGCCGGCTGCGCCGTTACAGGCTGCCGCTTCATGTCTGCGAGCTGATCCACGACCAGCTAGTCATCGACGAGGACACCGGCGACGTCGAGTTCCGCGACTTCGTCGAGGACCCGAAGAAGATGCCGGTGCTATTCGAGAACTTCGTGCGCAACTTCTACCGCCGCGAGGCGCCGGGTTGGTCGGTGAAGCGCGATGACATCGCGTGGACGCTTACCCCGCTGACGCCGAGCGCCGCTGACTACCTGCCCAAGATGCAGACCGACATCTCGCTGCGCGGCCACGGCCGCACGGTGATCATCGACACCAAGTTCTACGCGAAGGCGCTCGTGTCCCGGTACGACGACGGAGCCGAGAAGCTGCGCCCAGCGCATCTCTACCAGCTCACCGCGTACCTCCGGAACATCGCCGCACGCGGAGGTCAGGACCGCCGCGCCGCCGGCGTCCTGCTCTACCCCGAGATCAAGCCGCTGCCCTCGATGCAGTACGAAGCTGAAGGCCACCGTCTCACTGCAACCGGCGTCGACCTCAGCAGGGACTGGCGCACGATCCACAACCGCTTGCTCGAGATCGTGGCGGCTGCATGATGCTGAGGGAATGCAGTTGACCTATCCGATGCTCGTGGAAGCGTGCTCGTGCTCTCGCAGGGTGTCCCTACCCATCCCGACGCAGGATTTCCGCTTGGATCATCTCGCGGATGCGCTCCTCGTCGGCTTTTTCATCTCCAGTGCTGTCTAGGAGTCGCGTCTGTCCGACACGTCGGCCGTCGTCTAGTCGATGAACATTGAAAGCGTAGAGCAGTGGCCCTGGATCGATGGGCGCGAAGATGCTCCCCTTGGCGCAGCCGTACGAGCTCGGAATCGTGAACTGCCGGACGAGCAGGCTTCGAGCGTCCAGTGGCGCCTCTGCCGGTGACGCTTGAAGCGCCGATCGAGAGGCTTCCACCGTGGCGCGGGTTCGTACGGTGAGGTCGACCATCCGGATCCGGACATGCGGGACGGACCGGCGCCAGGAGTCAATCATCAGGAGCAGCGCAGTTGAGAACGACGGAGTCAGCGACTCGATCCCGTCGAACGAGATGCCCAGCACGCCCTCTTCAATCACGAGCACGGCGAAATACGCTTCGAGCCGTCGGAGCTCCGCCGGGTTCGCAAGATGCGCGCCTAGTACGTCACGAAGCCGTACGATCATGGCAGCAGTCACAGCTCGATGTCTGCGGCAAGCTCGGCATCGCTGCCGTACAACGCGTCGTCAACGCGGAACCGGACGATGGCCATCGTCCCCGGAAACTCCTGGTCCATCGTCCGCTTGTGGAGAGCGCTCGCACCATGTCGCTCGGCCGAGCCCGTGTTGGACAAGAAGGCGATCTCGCCGCCGTTGTATCTCACCATCTCCGAGAGGTGATAGAGACCGAGCCCTCGGTTGTGGGCCGTCGTCTGGGAGGTTCGGTGCTCATCGAAAGCCGCCACCACGGCGTCCGCATCGGAACCAAGGTTGGGGTGGCGTGCCGACAAGGCTCTGCGCACACCGATGCCGGTGTCCGCTACGACAAACCGTACTTCCCGTTCATGACTGAAGGCGCGCGCGGTGATGAACCCGCCGGTGGGCGACTTGGCGTGGTCCAGCACGTTCTGAATAAGCTCCGCGATCGAGCTTCGCAGCACCGACTCCGTCTGCGTCGACATCGGGATGAACCGGCGCACCAGCCGGACGATGTCTTCGATGGCTTGAGCGTCGTAGGCGGAGAACGTGCGGGTTGGGATCGTCACGTTGTCCGGGTGATCTCGATTCGGCGGGCCGCCCACACCGGCTCGGTGAAGCAGGCCGCTGAACTGGCAGTACGCGCGCAAACGCTGGAGCTTGGGGGGAACAAACGTCCACTTGCGACCGTGCGCATCAAGATCGGCCAGGAGGGCGAACAAGAGGGCCATCGCCGCAGGCCCGAGGTACTGACAGTCGGCGAAGTCCAACTCGAGGTGCGCACCGCTCGACTCGGCCGCCTTCCAAGCGGGAAGAAGCCGCTTGAGGAGCGCCTCGGTCGACTTGGTGGTGTCATCGACGTTGAAGTCAACGCGTACGCGCATAAGGACGGATCCTGAAGGAGACCGGGATTGAACCCATAGGCTATCCCTCGCGGCTGGTGCCGTCTACCCTCTGCGGGTACCGGCAACAGGTGGGGGCACTCGCTTCGCAGTTTCCAATGCGGATCGCGTCACATCAGCCGCAGAGCGCGACGAGGATCTCGATCGTCTGCGCGTCGCTCTCGCACCACCACACGCGCACGCCACGGACACGGAGGTCCGCAAGCAGCGATGGCGTCACCCAGGCATGCGCGGACGCATCGATCACGAGATCGGACGGCGTGACGCTCGCGGCGAGGGTGGCAAGGGCGTCGACGGAGGACGCCGATACGAGCGGAACGCCGCGCGTGCGGCAGGTCGCGCGCGCCCGGTTGACCAGCCCGGTGTCCGCCGCGACCAAGGCCACCAAGACGCGCCCCGCGCCCGCTGGGCCGGACGACACTGCCGGCCGTGGTCTCGGCGGCGGCGCGTCGGCGCGAGTGGCGCGGTCCGCGCGCGCACGGATGCGACGTCGCACGGACTGCACGCGGTCGCGCAACTCGTCGACCGTTAAGGCGAGCGTCGTGCTGGACGGCGCGGGCGGTTCGCCTGCCCGCGCATAGAGCCGGTTCAGCAGCTTCACCAGCTCGCCGTGCCCCATCGCCGCCAGCGCGTCTTCGCTGAGGTCGTCGTCGGTCATCGAGATCGGCGAGGCCCGGCAGTCACGCCTGAGCAGGCACGCGCAGTCGTCGCGCCATGTCTTGCAGTTGTTCCTCGGAGAGCCCCTCGCACGACGGCGGCGCCTCGCCGCGGATCTCGCTCAGGCGGCTCACGAGCCGCACGAGCTGCGGTCGTGCCAGCCGACGGATCCGCGCGGTGTCGATCTTGTCCGGGCCCATGCCGGTCGGGGTCGCGGCCTCCTGCTCGTCGAGCACGATGCGCTGGCCTGGCAGCTCGGACTCGTCCACCACGACCGGACGCCCATCAGAGCCGCGCCGCTCCAGCTCGTCGAGCGCTCCATGTGCGAACGCCGCGAGACGCACGCCGCGTTGGTCCACGGGGCCGTCACGCTCGATCTCCGCGTCGGCGCTGTCGTCGAAGATCCGGTCGAGCAGGTCCATCGATCGCGCTTCTTGTTCGGCTTCGTCGAGCGTGGGTCGGCGCGCGTTGTCGGCCGTCCGCTTCTCGTCGTAGTCGTCGTCGAGCGCTTCGTCGAGATCGTCGAGCGTCAGGTCCACGAATCCGGGCTCCTTCGTCTTCCTCTTGGGATCGTCGTCCGGCATTGGTGCCCCCTCCAGGTCACTCCAGACCGTCCTCGGAACGGTCCAGCATCCCATCGTCGCACGAACCATCGATGGATGCGTTGAGACTCAGCTCGTCGCGCACGTCGGCGAGCAGCTCCGGCGGGAGCTGCAAGGCGAGGCGCTGGAGCCGCGCCTTTGCGTTCAGGACCGCCCGCGGGCCGAGGCCGGACGCGATCACCAGCTCGCCGAGAGTCGTCTCGCCCTCCGCCATCGCGGCGATCACGCGCAGCACGGCCTGATCGGCGGCCGCGAGCCGCCACAGCTCGGACTCGACCCTCCGCGCCAGGTTGGTCGTGTCCACGCTCGCGCTGGTATCCGGGGCGGTCAGCGCGGGATCGTTCCAGACGGCATCTTGCTCGCCGGCAGCGTCGAGCTCGACCGCCATCACCTCCATGGCGCGGCGCTTCCGCCTGCGCAGCCGGCGACACGCGAGGCGGATCTTGTCACGCAGGTGCGCTCGCAGGCCGACGACCTCGGGGTCCCAGGCCAACCGCCCTTCGCACGTCGCCGTGATCGTCTTCTGCACCAGGTCTTCGGCGTCCCAGGCGATCGGGATCTCGAGCTTGTTCAGCCGAGCGATCTCGATTTCGGCGCAGCGCACCGCCGCCTGCATCGTCTGCGGCGTGATCTGCTGGCGGAACGCCGCGCGCCATTCGGGGGTGTCACACATCTTCTTCGCTTCCATTCCTCTTCTCCAAGCAACAGGGGGCTCGCCGCGCGCACGGGAGGATGCGCTGGCGTGTTGGTCGCTTGTCCTCACCACCCTTGATAAGCGCCAGAGTCGACGCGCCTCGCTCGCGACCTGCGTCGCGTGGCGCTCGCCGATCTGCCGCGCCCGTCGGCCGGACCGCGCTTCACCGGACCGCCAACGTGGCCGCACCCGCGGCCAGGTCATGCGCGCTCGCCGTGGGCTCCTCTCCGGCTGTCGCCGCAGCGCTTGATCGATTGGTCGCGGGCGTTCGCCGCCGCGGCCCGCGCGGCATATAGCGCGCGGTGCGTCTCCAGAGCGATCTCGGCGCGGCGCTGGTCGCTCGCGTCGAGGCGACCGCCCAGCTCTTCGATGGCGTGCGTCAGACTCAGGGCCGCGCGGCACCAAGCATCGTCGACGCCCGTCGCGGGCAGCGACGCGAGACGTCGGCGCAGGGGGAGGAGCGCGCGCTTGTCCCCGAGCAGGAGGAGCGCCGTGGCCGCATCGCAGGGGAAGCGCTCCAACGCTTCGACGAACAGCGTGAGGAGACGCTCATCCTTCACACTCGCGTTGCCGGCGAGCACCAAGAGCTGACCGACGTCGTGCTCGGTGCCCGCGAGGAACGGCACCAGGGGCGTGACGATCGCCTCTCCATACTCCTCGAAGGCTTGCCCGAGCGCGCCGTACACCGACGAGCCACGCTCGGGATTCGCCTCGGGATCCTCGCCGAGCTTGACGGCGACGCCGAACAGCGCCGGCAGCGCCGAGGATGCGCCGAGCGCGCCGAGCAGTTGCACGCAGCGCGCGACGTCTTCGCGTCGGGCGATGCCGCGTGCCGGCGACGTCTCGACATACCGCACGAGCCACGGGACGACGCTGGCCGGCGCGTCGAGCAGCCGCGTGCGAATCGACAGGCTGATGCGCGGCACGCCGCGCGGCCCACCGTCCCGGCTGGTGGTCAGCTCGTCCATGATCGGCGCCAGGAACGTCGTCGCCTCGGCGTCCGGATCTCGAGGCCACGCGGCCCGCGCTCTACTCGCCACGGCGCTTGACCTCGATGGCGCCGACCTTCGCCAGCGACCGCCGGAACCATTCCGGGTCTTGCTTGAGCGAGGCCGCTGCGGCGACCTTGTTGCCGCCGTGCGCGAGTAGCGCGGCGATGCGCTCCGCGGTCTCGCGCAGCTCGGTGCGGTTGCGCGGCCACTCGTAGTTGCACATCGCCGCGCGGCGATCAGCGGCCAGCTCGGCCGTGCGATGCGGGCTCCCTCGCTCCTTCAACATCGCATCGAGGATCGCGGGCACGTCCTCGCGATGCGTGCTCACCGGCGGCACCGTCACCGACGAGAACCGGGGCATGACCGTGCTCAATGCATCGCACACGACGCGATGATCACGCGCCGCGATGATCGGTCGCACGTCGTACGTGCCATCGAACATGAGCTCGACGAGGCGCGAGAGCCCGGTGCGTGGGCCGATCTGGTCGAGCGAGACGTAGACGGTTCCTCGATCCGCCTTGCGGAAGATCGGCGTCAGCGCCTCGCGGCTCGCCGTCGGCACCTTCACTTCCTCGAAGCCGTTGCCGCGCCGCTGCGAGTTGTGGTGGATCGCGCGCGCCAGATGGCCGCGCTCGGTGCCACGGTCGCCGACGAGCAGGACCGGGACGTCGGCCCCGAGCGTCGGCGTGTGTTCGTCGAGCACGTCGTGCGCGGCGTAGCCGAAGAAGCCTCCCAGCTCGCGACGCAGCTCGGTGAGCAGGCGGTCCATCACCATCAGCTCGGTGTTCGCCACGCGGAAGCGCTGTCCGGCCTTCACGAAGAACTCGCGCTCGCGGCCCTTGCCGAAGAACGTCCCGTAGCGCGAGCCGAGATCGACGACGTGTAGCCACGTGCCGTTGTCAGTGCCCTGCCGCGTGAGTTGCGCGTGCTCGCGCGTGATCAGGTCGCGGTCGACCACATCGTCCGGGATCGGGATCTCGACGTCGCCGCGACCGAGCCGCATGACGTTCTTCGCCGGCAGCGGCAGGAAGCGCGCGGTACCGCAGATCTGAAGCCCGACGATCGACTGCGCCGAGTGGAGCGGCACCACGATGCGATCGGAACCGCTCGGGTCGGTCGGGCCAGTCGGGGCGTGCGGTGGCGGTGGCGGTGGCGTGCGCGGCGGCGACTTGGTCATCTCGCACCAGCATACGAACGGTTCTGCGAAACGTTCCCGGATCCTGTGTCGATTGGGAGAGAACGCGGATCGACGCAGGATCGCCCCCGCGGGCGATCCTGTGTCGATCGGCGTTTTCTCGGAATCGACACAGGATCGAGGGGGGCGTTCGGAGCGGCTGCGTACTCTGGGCAAAACGTGGAACTGCTCCTTGCCCAGATCGCCCATCGTTGCCTTCGCGCCGTGACCCGAGCGCGGCGCGTGGTCGCGTACGCCACCGAGCGCAACGATCAGCAGGCACTCGCATCGGCGCACGCCGACATCTGCTTCCACGGCGCGATTGCGCGGGCCATGGTCCGCCGCCTCGATCTCCACCACCAGCGCGGCGAGATCGACGCCATGGCGGTGGCTCGGATCGGTCTGGAGCTGGCAACCACCCTGCGGCTGGTCGAGACCACGCCGGATCACCCGTATCGGGTGATGGCTAGCCCTGCGCCGTCTTCGTACGATGGGTCGGAAGTAGCTGAAACCGTGCGTCATTCCGATCCGGCTCCGAAAATCGCAAACCGAGACGCAACGTCGGACCGGATCCGCACGATAGAGGCGCCTGCTGATGTCTGACGTTGCGGAAAAGGGCCTCGCCCCGTCCACCACACCCGAGGTGATGCCGGGCGCGGTGTCGACCACGCCCACCGGCCGCGCGGGTGCCGGCCCCGTCATGCAGACGCGGCTGCCGCGCACCACCGGGCAGATCGTGTCGTCGCCTTCTCGCGCACCTGACCCGCAGGCGGACACCGCGACCGCCCTCGGCGCGGAGCTGGGGCTCGACGCCGAGGAGGCGCCCGTCGAGGCGGCAGCCGCGCCCCCTTCGGCACCGCCAGCGGACGATCCGTTCGGACTTCATCTCGGGGCCGCGAGCGACGGCGGCGCCCTTCCGTCGGGACTTCGCGGCGAGCTCGAAGCTGCAACTGGCGCATCCCTCGGCGACGTCACCATCAACGCGGGACCGAGCGGCGCGCGTACCGCCGACGCGCACGGTGCCCGTGCGGTCGCCGAAGGGCATCGCATCGACTTCGCCGCGGGCGAGTACCGTCCCGACGATCACGAGGGCAAGAAGCTCATCGCGCACGAGGTCGCGCACGTCGCCCAGCAGGATGTCGGTCCGACGGAGATCTCCGCCAAGCGCGGCGCGTCGTTCGGCGACGATCGCGGCGCGGCCGAGGCTGACGCCGACGACTTCGCGGTGACGTTCGCCGAGCAGGGGGCGTCGACGCGCTGGCGTCCGCGCGCCACGGCGGCCGGTCCGCTCCTCGCACCACGGGACAAGGAGACGATCGATCGCGATCGGCGGCACTTCACCGAGGCCACGCGCGGCAGCGCGGTGGTCAATGCCGCCGCCTATCTCCAATCGTTCTACAAGTCTCTCCTCCACGGGGTTGGTGCGTTCTTGCTCACGCGCAAGCTCTCGCCGGGGCATCCCGATCTGCGGTGGATCGAAGGCTGGCACGACTTCGTCGCGAAGCTCGGCGTGCTTCTCGACGTCGGTGACGGGCGGGACGTGATCCTTCGCCTCGACGCGTGCCTCGCGGGCAACGGTCGCGGGACCCTCTTTCAGATCGCCGACGGAGTACGGCCGTTGACCGACGACGGGCGCAACGTTGGCACGTGGGCGGCCGAACTGACCGGCCAGCCGGCGCCCGACGACGGCAATGCCTTCAACGATGGACCGCGCGGGCCGCGGACGTGGCATCCGGCGGTCGCCATCGCGGTCGGCGAAGCGCTGGAGCACGTCCTCGCCAAGCACGCCATGCCCCCGATCGCCGCGCAGTACATCGCGCACGCCGAGCGCAATCGTGTGCTCGCCAACGAGCGTGGCGACTTCCCCGAGGACGTCAAGGCGAGCGAACTGATCCCGGGTCATCCGCTGTCGTGGTACGTCGCCCGCGCGTTCGCCGAGCATCCGGCCTCCGTCGAGCCGGCAGGCGGCAAGCTCGCCGCTGATCCCAACGCTGTCGTCGCGTACAAGAAGGTCAAGCAGGTGCGCTGGCTTGGTCCGCCCGCGCCGTGGAACGCCGTCCAGCCGATCGAGCCGGCGAAGACCAGCCGCGAGGCCATGGCGGCGCGTTTCCTCGGCTCGCCCACCGAGGCGCATCGCATCGAGCAGGTGGGCAACTACTACCTCATCCCTGAGGAAGTCGCCGCGACGATTCCCGAAGCGGCTCGCCATCGCCCCGAGCGGCGGAGGAAGGCGCCGCCATCCGACGACGTCCTCGCGCTCGCGACGAGCCCGCTCGGCGATCACGCCGCCGCCGCCGAAGCTGACACCAAGGGCGCCAAGGCGCCCGAGGCCGGCGAGCTCGTCGGCCTTTGGACCGCCATCGACAAGAAGCTCAACGGCCTCGTGCTCGCGACCGAGAAGCTGCCGGGCCAAGGGCTCGTGGCTGGCGCCGCCGCACGCCACAACGCCGCGCGCCTCGGGCTCGAAGCGCTGGGAGCCGAGGAGGCAACCACGCGCGCGGTCGTCTACCGCGCGCAGCTCGACCTGCTCACGCAGATCGCCGAAGACGTCGGCGCGCTCGCGATGCACATCGATCAGCAGGCCGCCGCCGACCCGTGGGCCGACAAGGTCAGTGCTGGCCAGAAGGCTCGGCTTCAGGCGCTACTTCGCGCCGCGAGCGTCTCCCACGTGCCGGAGACCGGCAAGGCCGCGCTCGCCGAGGCGCGCGACCTGGAACAGACGCAGGTGCTCGACACGCTCGAAGCACTGTTCGCCGACGCCGTGGCCCGCGTCGAGGCCGCCGAGCACGTGAAAGGCGACGCGAAGACCCAGAGCAAGCGCAGCGCCGAGACCTTCGGCGCCACCTTGCCCATGCGCCGCGACCGCATCCGCCTGGAGATCGCAGATCTGCGCACCAAGCTCCGCGAGGGCAAGGCGTCGCCCGAAGCGATCCAGCGCCTCGTTGCGAAGGTCGACGGCTTCCGCTTCGAGGCGATGCTCGTCGCCAACTACGGCGCGATCCAGCAGGTGATGGTCGCGGCAGAGAAGCTCGAAGAATCGGACTGGGTCGCGGCCGTCGGGAAGATCGACAACCTCGAAGACGTGCGCGGCGCGGGCAACCGCTTCCGCATGGGGTTGTCGAAGATCCTCGGTCGCTGGCTCCAGGCCAACAAGGACGCGCAGGCGCGGCTCGCGTGGATCGAGTCCAAGGGCGGAGATCCCGATCTCGAGGCGAAGGCCCACGCGCTCGTCGACTCGACGCTTGCTGAGCTGCGCGCCAAGCTCGCCGCGCTCGGCGATGACGAAGGGATCCAGGCGTTTCTGCGCCATGCCTACGACGAGATCGACGACGCGCAGACCAAGGCGGCGATCCTCCAGGTCGCGACGATCATCGGTGTGACGATCATCGCCGCGGTCGTGAGCGGTGGCGTCGGCTCGGCGGCGAGTGGGTTCGTCACGGGTCTCGCTGGCGAGGGACTCCTCGCGACCGGCGTCGGCCTGTTCGCCGAGTCCCTCACGATGTCGATCGCCACGACGCTGCTCAACGGTGGCGGCTTCGGCGAGGCGTTCGTGTCGGACGTCGGCCAGAACCTCGCCATGCTGGGGGCGCTGAAGGGCTTCGATTCGGTCTTTAAGGCGACGCGGCTGGGCGCCGCCGTTGGCCGTGGCGCCGAGGGCGGGAAGCTCGGCTACTACACGGCGAAGGGCGTCGAGCTGACGGGGCGTTCGGTCGTGATGGCCGGCGTGATGCTCGCCAGCGCCGAGGTCGAGAGCCTGCGCAAGCAAGGGCGTACGTTGTCGGCCGAGGAGATCGAGGCGCAGGGCGTGCAGGGCATCGCGCAGGTCATCGGCACCGCTGTGCTCAACCGGCTGGCGAAGACGCCGATGGCTCAGCTCAAGGCGCTCGGTGCTCGCGGCGGCGCGCTCGTCAAGCAGCACGCGACGCTGATGTCCCTGGCCCGCCAGGTCAAGAAGTCGAAGACCAACCCCGCGCTCGCGTTGGAGCTGCTCCGCCAGGAGCGCGCGCACCTCGAAGCCGAGCTTGCGCTCTACACCGAGCTGAGCACGAAGACCCCCGCCGAGCTGCACCGGATGGGCCTCGAGCCCGAGGTCGTGAAGGCGATGGTCGGGAGCACGAGCAAGCACCTGGGCGGTCTCGATCAGCTCGAAGGCGGCACGTTGCCCGCGCAGCTCGGGCTCGAGACGGTCGTGCCCGGCCGCGTCTACGAGGGCAGCCAGATCCAGGTTGCCAAGGTGCTCGACAGCTACCGGAAGCCGGGCGTGACGATCGAGTCGCATCCGCAGACCGACGGCGGGCACCGGTACCGTATCGTCGGGCCTGACGGCTCACCGGTCGAGCTGATCGCACGGCCCGCGGCGCCAGCGGCGCCGGGTGAGCACTCTCGGGCGGCGCCGAGCTCAACGGCGACGGCCAAGCCGGTGGTCGCACCCGCCGGACCGGCGTCGGCCACGGACGCGCTGTCACCTGCGGGCGTGCCCACGCTGAAGGAGTCCGCGGCGTCGGACGTCGCGACGGTCACGTCGTCGCTGCCGGCATTGCAGAGCATCGAGGCAGTTACCGGCGTCAACAAGGGACCGGCCTACGAGCAGGGCATGGCCGACCTCCGCTCGTTCTACGCGAACATGGAGACCGAGGCGCAGCGCACCAACACCAGCGTGCGCGCGCGGCAAACCGATGGCGGTTACGCCTGGAACTACGGCCACGACGCGCAGACGTTCTCGCACGGCGTCGCCAACTTCGAGATCCGCGTCCACCTCAAGCCCGCGCGGGGCGTCGGTGACGCGCAGCTCGCGCACCTTCGCCGGCAAGTTCACGCCGGGGTGGATCATCACTACAACAAGAAGAACCTCGTCGTGCGCGGGCGCGACGGCGTGGAGCGCCGCCTTCACATCGAGGTGACCTTCGTCGACGATCCGAGCGCCGCGCACATCCAAGTCAATGCCCATCCTGGCAACGGCTACGCGCGTGTCGGCGATTGGTTCGTCGAAGGGAACCCGACGACGCACGCGCACGAGGTCACGCACGGAGGCTTCGGCGTCAAGGATGAATACGTCGACTGGTCCGGCAACGCGCCCGATCGCTACTTCCCGAACTCGCCGGGTGTCCACACCGATCAGAGCTTGATGGGCGACTACTGGATCGGCGACGCGATCCGCGACAACCACGCCGATCCAGCGACGAGCGTCAAGCCGCGCCACCTCGACGAGATCGGTGGCTTCGTTCCCCCCGACGCACATACCCGCGAGAACCGGCCTCCCCCAGCGCGGCACGAGAGCGCCGAGAACACCGCGATGCGGCAATACCTCGCTGGGCTCTCGCGCACCGGCGGCGTCCCGCCGCCAGCGCCCGGCCGGATGGCCGATCACACCGTCGCCATCGGAGACTTCCACGGCCAGGCGCGCAGCGAACGCCCGGACCTCACGCTGTCCACGGTACGCACGCACGTCGTGAACGACCTCGCACTCATCGCTCCACCCGATACGCGCATGCTTGACGACCACACGCTCGCGATCGAGGTCGGCGAGCGCGCCGTCGAGGTCAGCATCGTCGTCGGCAAGGAGGCCGGCGATGCGGTAACCACGCACGAGCGCCTCGCTGACGGCTCGTTCCTCGTCAGGGTGTCTCCGCGCGCTCGGACGGCGGACGTAACGAGGGCCCTGGCCAGCGAGCTCGCGAGCATTCACGGCGTCGTCAAAGGAGCGTCCGGGGATGTCGGTCCGCCAAAGGGATTGGAGGGTCGCGCCGCCGAGCTGACGGTGTTGCTCGACAACCTCGATCGTAGCGGCGGGCGCGGTGGCGAATACCTCGACGGGCAACAGGTCGCCAAGGACCTTCAGGACGTACTTCGCAGCCTGGGCATCGATGCATCTCCGGACGGGCGCGCTCGTCTGGAGGCGATCCTCGGTCACGACAGGCCCCGGCTCCGTCGCGCCTTGATGCACCTCGAAGGATTCCAGGTCCGCCCGACACTCGGTGCCACATCGGACCTCACGGGGTTCGCGGCGACGAGGGAACAGCACCTCGAACAGCTTGCGAAGCATGTCGACGGTCCGGACAAGTCAGCGTTGCTGGCCGTGGACGACTTGGCGCTCGGCGCGCAACTCCGAATGGAGGAAGGACACCGCTTCTTCGATCCCATCAACCGCGGCATCAAGGCTGCACAGCAGGCCGGCAAGCTCGAGCAGTTCCTCGCGCATCAGAGCTCGATGGTCGAAACGCTCAACAACGCCGAGTTGTCGATGGGCGATCGCCAAGCGGTTCTCGGCGCGCAGTTGTCGAAGCTCCTTGCTGATCCGGAGATGAGCGCTGTCGTTCCATTCGTCGACGCAGCGAAGGCTCGGGCCGCGATCCAGGCGATCGGCCCGACGGACCAAGCTCACGGTGTCATGCTGCTCGATCCTGCAAGCGGCGAGTTGAACGTCGCGGGCAAGTCGCGTGACGCCGAAGGCCCACGTTCTCTTCGCGACCTGATGAGACTCGTCGACGGCGCAAACCAAGCAGCCACTGAGAACGGGCTCGCGATCGAGTACGTCATCATCGTGCATCCTCCGGCGCAGCGTCGTGACGGGGGAGAAACGTCTCATGTCGAAGTGCTTGCACGCCGACGGCTTCGATCGCGGCTGCCCGACCGTACGTCACCAGGACTTCCCGATCCCGGAGGCGAAGGCGACCTCATCGTCGATATCGGGGTTGGCCGCGGTAGCTTCGCTGCCGAGCTTGCCGCACGCGGCGACGGCGACACCATCGTCCAGACCGAGCACATCAACCTTGCTCATGCGGGTCAGGCCAGTCGCGGCCTCGCTGGCATCGCAGACGCAGGTCCGCTCGTTACACCCGGCGCCGTGATGGTGTACGGCGATGTTCTCTCGCGGCCGGACATGCTTCGCGGCACCGACGCGGAGGCGGGACGAGAAGGCATTCGCCGGATGTTCCTCAACAACATCAGCGCTCACTTCAAGGAACCAGACTCGACGAAGCCGGACGTCGCGGATGATTACACCCCCCGCGCGTTGCACCTCTTGGAGAACATGGCGGACGGTGGCACTGTCGAGGTGCAATGGACGGACACGCCGGAGAACGCGGCGGGTGATCCTCGAGGCCACATCCGCGGGGATCTCCTTGCCAGAATCCTCAAGGAGCAGGCAGCGGCGATGGGGCGTAGCATCACTTCATCTACCGCGGAGCCGGTGCCGTACGACTACACGATCAACGCGTCGAGAAGAAGCCAGGCCGGCGCTGATGCGCTCGCCGAGTACGAGCCGCCCGTCCCGGAGCACCGCATGATCATCACGTTCCACGGTTCCCCTCGGTCTCGATCACGGTCCAGTGCCCCATGACACGAACGCCTCGTCAGACGCCGGATGCCGGCTTCATGGTCTGCCCCGCCTGCAACGGATCTCGGCTCTGCCAGGTCTGTCGCGGGACGCTCCGCAACCCGAAGGGCGGACCGTGCGTTGCGTGTGATTATGGCACCTGCGATCTGTGTGCCGGCGAGGGGCAGCTTCCTGAAGATTGGACGCCCGATCCGCCGCCCGTGACCGACTTCATCACGTTCGAGCAGGGCCATGAGTCGGCCGCCGATTCGCCTTGGGGCTTCCAGCGCGTTTGCGTTTCCACCGACGGGCAGCTCGAGTACGAGCATCGATCGCGCGCGGGAAAGCGCATCGTGCGTGGGACGGTCGACGGCGAGCGTGTCAAAGCGCTCCGTAGAGAATTCAGCCGGACCTCGTTTCCACAGAAACCGCAGGAAACCTTCCAGCCCGGTGCGTCCATCATCCGCCTCACCACGACACCTCCGACCTACAGCGTTCTGATCGACTACTTCGACGGGATGCAGATGGACGGTTACCGCGAAATCATTCGCGACCTGAGCGAGTTGAACAACGCGTTGCGCGAAGACAACCACGAGGCGCTCTCGAAGTGGCGCTTCGAGCGCGCGCCCGAGGTCGCTACATGAAGCCGTTGAAGGTTCGCCGACTACTCTCGCTGCTGTCCTTGGCTCTCGTGCTGCTCTTCGCCCAGCGAAGCCATGCGGAGGATCCGCCCGAGCTCCCTCAGCCCATCGAAGCAGCCGCCAGGGCGCACCTCAAGGCCGGAAGCGATGCGTATGATCGCGCGAGGGCGGCGACGGATAGCAATGCTCGGCGAGCTGCATTTCGGGATGCGATCCAAGAGTACATGAAGGGGCTCGCCGTCGAATCCAAGTACCACTACACGTTCTACTGGAACCTCGGGCATGCACACCGCCAGCTCGGAGAGTTCACGCGCGCCGACTACTGGTACAAGAAGTTCATCGAAGCTGCGCCCGCGCGGTACGACGTGTACAAGTCGGCGGCCGATGACTTTCAGCGAGCGATGAAGGCGGAGATCGACAAGGCGAACACGCTCGCCGGACCAACCGAACCCCAAGAGCGACCGGATGATCCAGTCACCGCGGATCTGTCGAGCAAGGACAAGGCGCCGACCACGCCGAACCGCGATCCTCCGGCCTGGTACTCCGACCGCGTAGGTTGGGGACTCGCAGGCGGCGGAGCGCTCGGCCTGCTGGTCGGCGGAGGGTTCCTGCTCAACAGCGCCTCGCTCTATGACCAGGCGAAGGACGAGGACCGTCAGAGCGTGGCGAACGATCTGAACGCGCGGGGCGATCGGCGCGCCTTGATCGGAGGCATCACCGGCGGCCTCGGCACCGTGGTGCTCGTCGCGGGCGTGATAAAGCTCGCGCGGACAGATGGAGTCACCTCCCCATCTTCCGCGATTCAGGTTACGGTCGGACCCGCTTGGTTGACCATCCAGGGGGGCTTCTAACTATGCGTGCCTTCAGCGTTATCGCGGTCGTTCCTGTGGCAGTGGCCCTCCTCGGTTGCCCGAGCAACGACCCGGTCGAGTGCAGGGACCAGTCGAGCTGCGACCTCGCCGCAGGTGGTGCTTGTCTTGCCGCACCGTCCGGCAACCAGTGGTGCGCCTACCCGGACACGGCGTGCCCCAGCGGGATGCGGTACTCGGATCAGCGAGTGGGCGATGGTCTCGCCGGCATGTGCGTCGAGGACGAGATCGTGGATGCGCGGATCGATGCCCCCGACATCGACGCCGGGATCGACGCGCCGATCGATGCCCCGATCGTCGGCCCCATTGTTACGAACAACCAGCTCGCCGACCTCGTCATCGGCCAGCCCAACTTTACCTCCGAGGGAGACCGCGGCTACTCCGGCCAGTCCGTCGCCGGCACCGACGTCGCGGCCTCAGCGGCCGGCGTATGGGTCGTGGATTCTGGCAAGGGGCGCGTGCTTGGCTTCTCGCCGCTGCCCGGCACGGGTGACGCCACGGCGAGCGGTATCGTCGGGCGCCCGGCGCTCACCGACAACTCCGCCATCGGAGCGGCGTCGGACTCGAACCTCGGCGCCAACGCTGCCGCAGTCGCGTACGGCGGAAACGTTCTCGCCGTCGCCGACGGAGAGCGGAACCGCGTGCTCATCTGGAACCCGGCGCCGACGACGCTCGGCGAAGCGGCGGACATCGTCGTCGGGCAGCCGAACATGACGTCGACGGCGAGCGGCAACGGCGCTTCGCAGATGAACCTACCGCTCTCGGTCTGGACCGACGGTACGCGGCTGATCGTTGGGGACCGGGCGAATCACCGCGTGCTTATCTGGAACACGTTGCCCACGGCCAATGGGCAGGCGGCAGATCTCGTGCTCGGCCAGCCAGCCTTCGGGATGGGAGCGATGCCCGGGTCACCGAGCGCGACGAACATCTGGTTCCCATCGGGGCTGCTCTACGATGGCGCGCGGCTCTACGTCGCGGATCTCCTGTTCAACCGCGTGCTGGTTTGGGATGGTCTGCCGACGGTGAACAACGAGCCGGCTGACTTCGTCCTCGGACAAGTGAACCTCACCTCTGGTGCATCGCTCGCAGCGAGCCCGACGACGTTGAACCAGCCGTCAGGAATCGCGCGCTACGGCAACGCGCTCCTGGTCGCCGACGCGGCGAATGATCGGATCGTCATCTATCAGCCGCTCCCGACGACGAACGGCTCCGCCGCGTCGCTCGTGCTTGGGCAGGTTGACCTGAACACGGCCGCGATCTCGGGTCCGAATCCGCCGACGCAGCAAGGTTTCGACAGCCCCGACAGCATCTCGGTTACCGGCAACCTCCTGTTCGTCGGTGACGACGGCAACCGGCGCGTCGTTCGGTTCACCTTGGCTAATTGAGCACGCACGACGTGCGTCTGCGTGTGTGGAGGCGAGCGCGATGGTCGCGATGAAGTACGGCAGCTATGTCCTGGGCGACGAGATCGGACGCGGTGGCATGGGCGTCGTCTACAAGGCCCAGCACGCGGTGCTCAAGAAGCCCGCCTGCGTGAAGCTGCTGCTCTCGGAGTTCACGCGCCATCCTGAGATCGTCACGCGGTTCGTCAACGAGGCCGTGGCGGCGTCGGGCCTAAGACACCCGAACATCGTCGAAGTGCTCGACTGCGAGCAGGGTGCCGATGGCGTCTGGTACATCGCGCTGGAGTTTTTGAAGGGCGTCCCGCTCTCGAAGTGGATCCGCGGCGAGACCGCCGCTGGTGTCGCTGCGCGCAAGGACCATCAGGGCTACCCGATCGCTCCAGCGCAAGTCTGCCGCGTCCTCGTTCAAGCTGCGAGCGCGCTCCACAAGGCGCACACGCACTCGAGCGACGGCATCGCGGGAATCGTTCACCGCGACGTGAAGCCGGACAATATCTTCCTGATCCAAGGAGAAGGCGCCGAACCGAACGACCTCCACGTGAAGCTCCTCGACTTCGGAATCGCGAAGCTGCGCCCGCCAGCCGGCGAAGGGATGACGCGCATGGGAGCGGTCATCGGCACGCCGTCCTACATGGCGCCCGAGCAGCTCGTCAACTCCAAGCTCGTCGACGCAAGAGCGGACCTCTATGCGCTGGGCATCGTGCTGTACGAGATGCTGACCGGCGGCTGGATCCCCTGGTACGCGACCGACGGAACTCACGCCGAGCCCGGCGATATCTACCACCGGCAGGTCACCGAGCCACCTCCGGATCCGCGTGTACGTAATCCCAACGTCAGCCCAGAGCTGGCCCGGTTCGTCGCGCGCTCGCTGGCCTGCGATCCGCGCCAGCGCCCGAGCTCGGCGCTGGAATGGGCGCGGATGCTCGCCGAGCTGATCCACGCCGACGGTGTCCATCCTGGCGGACGCGAAATCCTGCGGCGATTCGCCCCTGACCTCTACGACCACAACGACTCGATGTTCGGTCATCGATTGTCGGCCGAGCCTGTGACGCGGCCCGACGAGCCCGCGTGGCAGCCTCCGGTTTCGGCGGTGTCGATCGTTCCCAGCGCGTCGCTTCGGCCTCCACCGGCGGCGCCGTCCACCACGCTCGGAGCATCGGCGGCGCAGTCGGTGCCCGTGCAGGTGCCGCCACGGCGGTCGCGAAGGGGACTCTACGCGGCGACCGGTGCGCTTGTCGCCGCTGGCGGCATCGTCGCCGCGATCGCGTTCATGAGTGGCGGCACCGCGACGTTCGGCAACGAGAGCAACGTAGCGACGCCGACCGAGGCGGCTGGCTCGGCCCTCCCGGCACCGGCGGACGTCTCGGTCGCGGTGCTGACCGACCCGGTAGGCGCGGCGGTCTTCGTTGATGACGAGCTGGTGGGAACGTCGCCAACGAAGGTGCAGCTCGCGCGCGGTCGCTCGGTGAAAGTACGGGCCGAGTTGGCCGGCCACTCATCCACCGAGATCGCGCACGTGGTCGGCGACCGTGCGGAGACTGTTCGTCTGACACTCGCGCCGCCAGTCGATGCCGCGCTTCCTATTGATGCCGGCATCGATGGTGCGCCGACGACGCGCAACGAGACGGGCCGCCGGACCGGCGGAACCCGCAAGCCACCGACCGGAGCCGGCAGCGGAAGCGCGCCAGCTTCGGGAAGCTCGGGCTCTGGGAGCAAGAACACGTTCGATCCTGAAGGGATCGCTCGATGAAACTCAGCGTAGAGCAGGGTGCGATCGTTGCGGTGCTCCTCGTGACCTTCGGTTGTGGCGGTGGAGGGTCAACGAAACCCAAGCGCGATCTGACCGCGTACTGCGCCGCGATCGGCGACCACATGGAGAGACGGTTCGCGCAGATGGGGAAGCTCGACGAGCTTGTCGAGAGCGCTCCTCGCCTGCGCAGCGACGCCGCGACGCCGAACAGCGAGCACGTCCTCTTCTGGCAGCGCGTGACGACGGCGGCTGCGACGTTGGAGACCGGCGCGAGCCTCGGGACCCGCTGCGTGACTGCTGACCCGGCGGATCCGGCCTGCGTGGCGTTCTACAGGGTGCGTCTCGCTCTCGACGCAGAAGGCCGGCTGGCGGAGCTGGTGACCGCACAGAAGAATGTTCGCGATGGTCTGCGCGGCACGGGAAAGTGCGCGCTGAAGTCGCTGCCCCCTGCGCTGCGAGAGCAGGACCCTTGCGAGGAATTGAAGATTCGTCTTTCGCAGGGTGAATCGAAGCCCGAACAACTGACAGAAGCCGAGCTTGGCTGGGATGCAGCCGAGGCAATTCTCGGCCGCGGACCGATGCCATCCAACGTGGGTGACGTGCGCGACGCTATCGAGAACGCGTTGACACACGCGGCCGAGCGTCGTGCGCTCATCGACTACGGCATCGCATTGCTGCCGCTCTGCATCGGCACGAGCGCCGCCAGGTCATGCGACTGGCTGCTCGAAGGATTGGATCAAGCACGACCCAAGGAGTTGCAGAGTCTCCTCAAGGCGGTTGGCTATGCGCTCGACGGCAAAGGGTGCACGAAGTAGGCGACGTGGCGATGCGAGGACCTGAAGCGAATTAACTGGGGAAGGCGGATTCCTCGCTCCTCCGATTGATCCCGAGGTCGCGTGCGGCGCACGCTCATTGCCCATGGCATCCGAGGCCCTCAGCATTCCGATCGATATCCCGTGGCTCCGCCTGGCATGGAGTCGCGACATGCTCGACCGGGGTGACTTCGCGCGACCGCCGAAGTGGCGCAGCTCGCTGACCGCTTATGTGTACCCGGTTCCGCTCGCCGAGACCGAGGAAGACTACCCGAACGATCGCATCGTCTACGTCAAGCTGTCGGCCACGATCACCGGGTGGGTCGCGCGCGAAGAGTTGCCGGTACGCGGCGACCTGCCCGCGTCGATCGACGAGCTCCAGGGCGACTTTTGGGACAAGATCGACGTGCTCGACTGGATCGACGAGTATCAGCCGTGTCTGACCGCGATCCTCCAGGTCTCGATCTTGCCGCGTCCACTCGAGGATTCCCCCGAGGAGAACTACCCACACTTCATCGACTTCGAGCCGAAGAAGCGCGAGCTGTACGAGGCGGTCACGGACACCAAGGAAGTGCTGTCGGGCTCGGCCAACAAGGTCGCCACTCAGAAGGGATCCACGACGACCAACTCGACCGAGGATCACTGGAACGTCGGCGCGAACGTGAGCATCCCTTTGCCGGGCGGCGCCGCGCTGGGGTTCGGCGGTGGCGGCGGCAGTGTCTCGCGGAACACGACCGAGAACGTCGATCTCACCACCACGGATGCATCCACCGAGCGGCGTGAGACCCAAGGGCGGAGCACGCAGCTTTCGCAGATGTATCAGCTCCTCAACGGCTACCACCCAGGCACCAACCGCGCGGTCTTCGCCATCTTCGCGCGGCCGAACGCGGCGACCGAGGCGATTCAGCTCAACAACAACCTGATCAACGGCATCCGCCGCCTCGAAGGTGTGCAGGACATCTTCCTCGTCGCGTCTATGCCGCGCTCCGTCCCCGGCATCTGCGTGCATGCGCAGATCGAGACCAGCCACAAAGGCGAGGCCGCCGAGCAAACGTCCGACGAATTCCCTGATCCGCTTGTCGTAACGCGCCGGATCGTCCGCGGCTGTGGCGAGTTCGTCGAAGATCAGCTCCGCGTCGTCGCCGCTCCGCCGACGGAGCCCCTGCCGCCTCGGCCGGTGCCGCCGGGACAGCCGCCGCGCTTCCCGACACCGATCGTCGGCGAAGCTGTGGTGGATGTCCGACGTCGCTTCGGTGGCCAGGCGCCCGCCGACTACGCCGCCGCGAACCGCAAGCAGCGGGTGCATGCCGCCGATCAGCTCAACTTGGCCCAGGCCGAAATCCGCCGCAAGGTGCTCTCGATGCACGCTGCCGGGCAGTACGCGCCGCGCGACTTTCTGCACACCGCCACGTTCCGGACGCTCGCGTCGGCAGCCGGCAAGCGCTCGCGTATCCACGTCGACGAGTTGGTGAAGCTCGACTACGTGACGAAGGACGATGCCGTCGCGCTACGGCGCCTCAACATCCGCGATGTGGGCGATCTCTTCAGCTACGGCGCGAACAAGCCGGACGTTCCTGCGGTCGTGCTGCGCGCGCGTGAGCGCTTGCTCGACGCCGTGGTTGCAGCGACCGGGGTTGCGCCGATGAAGGGTGATCGGATTGGCACCGCCGGGTGACGATGTCCGCCCCAGGAACGAGGCACCGGCCAAACCCGGGACGCCGGAGTTCTATGGGCGCGCTATGGGCGAGGAGCCCTGGTTCACCAAGCACCGACATGCCGCGGCTCTCGTCCAAAGTTATGCGTTGACGAAGGGGATCGGGCGGGTGCGGGACGAAGGGGACGTCGCGCGAGTCGCTGGGCGACTCATGGCCGACTACGTGGACCCGTATCTGCGAGGAGCATCGGGGCCGGACCGACTGAAACTCTATGAGGAAATCGCGGCTCAGGTCCGGTTCTTTCGAGTCCCTGAGCAAGGGCAGCGTCGCAAGGCTCCGGCCGGTGCGAGCATCGCGGCACCGGTGCGACCGACCGAGGTCGCCGACCCCGTCGAGCACTTCAGCGGTGAATTCGTCCACGACGCCACCGACCTGACCATCCGCGGAGCCGGGATCGACTTCGCATTCCACCGCACCTATCGCCACCAAACGATCTACGACGGGCCGCTCGGTCACCGCTGGGATCATGGGTACAACGCGTTCCTCACGCTCAACGACGTCAACGCGTCTCTCTGGACCGGAACCGGTCGGCAAGAGCACTACCGTCGCCACGCGACGCACGACTACTACGTTCCACCCGACGGCGTCGACGCGACGCTCGAGCCTTTGGGCGTACCCAACGCTCCCGCCGGGTGGATTCGGCGAGCGCCGGACGGCTTGCGGCACGTGTTCGAGCCTGCATCTGACTGGTCGGGTGCGTTTCGGCTCGCACGCATCGAGGATCGCTGGGGCAACTACCTGCGGTTCGAGCACGTCGATGGCCGGCTCGATCGCTGCTACGTCAACCACGAGGCGCGCTGGGTCCGGTTTCACTACGACGAGGAGGGTCGGATCGTTCGCGTGGCTGACTTCACTGGCCGCGCCTGGCGATACGTCTACGACGGCCACGGCGATCTCATCTACGTCATCAGTCCCGCAACGACGACACGCGCGCGTGGATGCGTCACCGAGTACCGCTATTCCAGCTCGGAGCACTCGGTCGGGCCGCTGGCTCACAACCTGACCGACATCTTCGACCCCGAGGGCCGACACTATCTGCGCACCAAGTACGGCACGAGCGTCGGAATGGAGGACTACAACCGCGTCGTCTTCCAGCGAGCGGCGCACGGCGACTTCTGGTTTCGCTACGGGGCCGTCGACGCGACCGATGGAGTCGACCGGCCCGTCCAGGATCGGCCGGCGTTCCGGTGCTGGGTCAAGGAGCGCAACGGCTACCAGACGCTGTCGGTCTACAACGCGGCCGGCAACCTGATCCGCAAGGAAGAAACGCACAAGCAGCCGGGCATCAGGAGCACGCGCGCCGTCTGGCGCTATCGCTACAACCGTGATGGTCAACTCGTGGCGAGTCGCTCCCCGGAGGGTGTCGTCACGCATCTCCTCACCGGCCGCGACCACTTCTATCGTCGACATCGGGTCGATCCGAATGAACCCGACGCGGAGGAGAGTCTGTGGCGGCTCGACGCCCTGACCGCCGCCGAGCGCCGCGGCTTTGCGCGCGTGCTTTCGACAGTCCAGCGCGCGCGCCGTCACGCAGCGACGGCGTTCGACTGGAGCGATCGGTGGGGCGACGTGTACGCAGCCGCGCCCGACGACATCATCGTCAAGCGTGCGTACGAGCCGGCGTACGGCCAGTTGGTCACGGTCTCGGACCCGCGCGCGACGACGAGCCCGGATCCCGACGCCAGCGAGCCAGCCGACTACCATCGGCTCCTGACGCGCTTCGAGTATGCCGGTCCGGCCGGTGATCCGACGCGTGACCTCGTGCGCACGATCGCGCCGACGCCGACGCTGCCGAACGGCACGCCGAGTGGTCCTGTCATTGCGGAGATCCTGGAGCGCGACCCACGTGGTCGTGTGGTTCGGGCCCGTGATGCGGCGGGGACCGAGTTCCGGACCGACTACTACCTCGAGACCGATCCCGACAACGTCAACGGCAGGCGCACCGGCTTCGTGCGGCGTACCGTGGTCGACCCGGGTGACCTGTCGGCTGGACACCTGAACCTGACCACCGAATTCGGGCTCGACGAGCTAGGACGCGTGGAGACGACGACCCGACCGCGTGGCATGGAATCCGCGGACGGTCGCTTCGTCGAGCGCGCGCGCTACGACTCGCTCGACCGGGTGATCGTCGCCACCGGCCCGACGCCACTCGCGTTCGAGACGCGCACACGCTACGAGCCCGCCGGCAAGCCTGAGCGCATCGAGGTCGACTGGCTCACCCCTGATCCCGACCAGCCCGGAGTGATGCAGTCCCGTGGCGTGCTCGTGCGACGCTACAAGTACAACGAGGAGCACCAGGTTGTGAAGGAGACCTGGGGAGGCGAGGACATCGGACGGCATCATCGGATCGCGCGCAAGTACGACGCGGCCGGCACGCTGCGCTTCACGATGGCCGCGAACGATACGACCATCCACTTCCGGTATGACTCGCGCGACCAGCTCGTTAAGACGATCCGCTCGTACGGCGTCGCCGGCGAGTCGACCGAGACCCTGGTCCGCGATCGGGATGGTCGCATCGTGGCAAAGCGATCCGGCGAAGGGAGCGCCGAGGTCTACGAGGTGAACGTGTTCGGTCAGGTGGTCGCCGTCGTCGACCCGCTTGGGCACGTGACCCGAACGTCGTTCGACAAGGGTGGTCGGCCGACCGTGGTGCGACGCTTCGAGCGTCGCGCCGACGGGAGCTACTGGCTGCTCTCCCGGAGCGAGGTCCACTATGACGAGCTGGGCCGTGCGATCCGCGCTATCGCCAACCGCTTCGACGAGCCCATTCAGGTTTTCGACGTGGTCCGCGACCACGAGAACGGCCCCGGACCGGGACAGCGCGTCGAGACCCAAACCTTCCTCGATGCTGCTGGTCGCGTCGTTGCTGTCGTCGATCCCCTCGGACACACGACCACCACGGCCTACGACGCCGCCGGCCGCGTCGTTCGTGTGACCGACCCGCTCGGGAACAGCGTCGAGACGACCTATGACGCGCACGGCAACGCGATCCGAAGGGACCGGCGCGATCGCGTCTTGAACGTCGACGGCAACGTGATTGGCGAGGAGGTGCTGAGCTGGACGGGAAGTTACGACGAGCGTGACCGCCTGATCGCCGAGAGCGATGGGCTCGGCAACACGACCGAGTACGAGTATGACAGCCTCGATCGTCGCGTGCGCACACGGGATGCGCTGGGCAATGTCACCGAGCTCGATTACGACGTCTACGGCTATGTGGCGTCGACTACGGCGCGCCGTACCGACGATGGCCTGGGAACTGGCCAGCCGTTGCCACCGGCGACGGTTCGCTACGAACGCGACGCGAGTGGCATCGTGAGAGCGCGGATCGACGCCCTCGGGCGCCGCACCGAGTACCGCCACGATCGCTCCAATCGCGTGATCGAGGAGATCTTTCCCGACGGTGCTCGCGTGGTAACGCGCTACGACCGTGATGATCGTGTCATCGCGGTGCGCGACTTGCACGGTGTCTTGCTTCGTCACGACTATGACGAGGCGGGCCGCCTGCGCCGCACGCAGGTGGACGACGCGGAGCGAGATGCCGACGTCGAGCTCCAGGGCGCACGTCTCGTCGAGCATACGTACGACGGCCTAGGTCGGCTCACGCGGAGCCGCCACGAGGCCGTCGATCTCGCCACCCAATACAACTCGCTAGGCCATCCCGTGGCGGACGACGCCGTGGTCGACGGATCGCCGTTCCGCGTGGAGCGCACGCACGACGACGCCGGGCGTCTCACCGGACTGCGCTATCCGAGCGGCCGTCTCGTGCGCTTTGAGCGCGACGCACTCGGGCATCTCATCGAACTCGTCCACGAGGTCGACGGCACCGCCTACCCTGGTGCGCCAAGCCCTGCACCACGTCCGCTGGCCAGGCACGCGTATGCTGGAAACCGGCTCCGGCGTACGGAACGTCCGAACGGCGTCGCAACCACCGTCAACCACGACGCCGCCGGTCGGCGCGTCGAGATTCGTCATGACGCTGCCTGGGGCTCGCTATTGCGAACGCAGCAATTCCACGACGGCGCACGCAACCCGCGCTTGCGGTGCGAAGCCGTAGGGACGATCGCGAGACCGGTACCCGAAACGGGCGAAGCCGAGCGCTTCGGCTACGACGCGCAGTACCAGCTCACCGCCCGCGCCGAGGCCGCGCCCGTTGCGTTCATCGACGTTGCCGCCTTCGCGCCACCCGCGACACCACAGGCACCGCTGCCACACCGTCAGCCGGCGATCGACAGTGCCATCGGGCCACGGCTACCTCCGGCCCCGGCTGAACCGGCCGATCGATGGGTCCTCGATCTCGTCGGCAACCGCCTCCAGTCGACCGCGCTCGGTGGCGCGTCGCGCAGCTACACGCTGGACGAAGGAGGCCGAGATCAGTACGCGAGGGTCGACGCGACGGCGCACGCGTACGACCGGGCTGGCAATCTCGTGTCAGATGGACAGTTCGCGTACGCCTACGACGCCTGGCGACGTCTTTGTCGTGTCACGCGCATCGCCAACGGCGATGTCGTCGCGCGCTACTTGTACGACCCGGCTGGGCGCCGTGTCGTCGAGGAATCGGCACATGGCCGGCTCGTCGCGATCCACGACGGCGTGGATCGCATCGCGGACTACGCGACCGATGAGTGCGTCGCGCAATACGTTCACGGAGACGCCGTCGACGATCCGCTGCATGCGGCTACCGCCGGTCTCGACGCTTGGTACCACGTCGACCAGCAAGGCTCGGTGCGTGCGCTAACCGACACGTCGGGTTCGGTCCTCGGAAGCTATCGCTACGATCCCTTCGGCAACCTCGTCGAGCAAGCCGGCGCGCCCCTCGCCACACCGTCCACGACCGCGGCTCAGCAGCCGTTCGGATTCGGTGGACGCCCGTTCGACGCACCGACCGGTCTCTACGACCAGCGCACTCGATCGTACGCCCCAGTATTGGGTCGGTTCCTCCAACGAGATCCCGGCGGCCCGGTCGATGGAACGAACCTCTATACGTACGCCGGCAACCATCCACTCGCGTTCGGCGACCCGATGGGCATGGATCGCCGGGCCCTCGAACGCTATGCCGACGAGCGCGCCCGTGAAGGGATGGAGGCCAAGCCGTACTACCAGTCGATCCCTTGGTACGATGAGGCCGTCGATTTCGCTCACCGGGAAGTCGTCCCGCGTGTCGCGGGAGCCGCGCGCGCCGCTACCGGGGTTGGCCTCATGCACGCCGGGATTGCGATCGCACTCGTCCCGGGTTTGGAGGTGGTCGGCGGAGTCGTCGGGACGATCGGCCTGGATCAAGCGCAGGCGGGCGTACGGCAAGCATGGTCTGGGAAGCCCGTCCACTCCGAGCTCAATAAGGCCGCGAGAGAGCTTTCCGGCAGCCAGTGGTTCGCGGATCACTTCGAGGCGGCTGCCTTGGGTGCGGCTGGCGGCACCACCGCCGCCTTGATGCCGATGCCGCCTAGCGCGCCACCTCCGGCACGCCCCTCGACGGGCGTGATCGAACGAGGCCCCACATCGTCTCCGCCATCCGGCCCAAGACTCGTCGTCGGGGGTGGTCGCGCCGAAGGCTTCCCTCGACTCAAGTCGGGCGACGTCTCTCTCAACATCCGTCCCGACGCGAAGCCTCATGTGGTCGGCGATATCGCAGATGCACCTTTCGCGGCGCAGTCCTTCAGCTCCGTATATTTCGAGCGCGTGCCGTTCTTCTCGATACTCAAGCGAGAGTTCGCGTCGATCGACGAGTCGGCTCGCGTGCTTCGGCCGGGCGGCGAACTGATAGTCCACACAGGTGAGAAGGCTGGCGAGGTCAGCGACTTCCTTTCCAAGATTAGGTCCGTGTTCACCGACGTTCACGTCGACCCGAGTCACTCCGGCAAGATCACTGCAAGGAAACCGTGATGAGTACAACCTTGTACATTCGGTGCAACAGTGGCCACTACTTCGCCGGGGGCGCCCACTGCCCAGACGACGATTGGTCGTCAGCCGAAAGCGAGGAACTCGCCGCAGCCGCGGCGTCGCTCGCGGAGCGCGGCGAATCGCCGAGCATCGAGCGCTTGCGACAGGCGGGCGTCAGTGCCGCCGCGCTCCGTCGAGCAGTGGTGATGGAGTTTGGAGACGACGACGCCCGCTTCGACCTACTATCACCCGAGTACTACATCCTCGATGGTCAGTGGGTGCCCATCGCCAAGGTGGGACCGAAGCTCCTGTAGTCGTTCGCGGCGTCGATCCGCTTCGGACAAGGAAGACGAAGCGGCGGTCACGAGCGCGTATCTATCCACACTCCGAAGCTGACCAGGCTAAGCAGGAGTTGCGCCACCTTGCGACGTGCAGATCCCGTCTTCGGTTAGGGGTTGCGCCTTGGTCGAACGTGCGCATCCTTTCTTGTTCGGACGTGGAACTAGTCGCTGCACATTCGGCGGGGGATTCGACCGGCGAGACGCGCCTCGAGTCGAAAAGGGCGAGCTTCGTCCTCCAGCAGTGGGCGGTGAGCTACGCGTACTCGAGTTACTACGTGCAGGGCATCGCCGATCTCGACGCCGCAGCGCGCTCGCTCGTCGAGTCGCGAGTGGCGTCTGTGGCCTACGTCGCCGACGGCTCCGCGTTCTGGTTGAAGGACGGCAAGCTCCGAACTGAGAAGGCGGACCTTCAATGGCGCGAGCACGAAGCACACGCGCACATCAAGCTGCCGGACGACATCGAGGGGCTCGCGGCCGACGGCCTTGCACGAGCGTTGCTCCATCGTTTTAGCGAGAAACGTGTTCACAGCCCGCTGCGTGGACCGCACGACGAATACCTGCGCGCGGTCCTCGAACCAGTGCTCCTCGGATTCGACGAGGGGCGGCTTCTGCTCCTACCGATGGTCAAGCTCTACAAGAGCGGCGTCTTCATCATCACCTTCGACGTCGACACCGCGGAGTCCGACATCGGCGTGGCTGAATTCGTGACGAAGTACGGCAACCTTTTCGAGCGCTGGTGCGATGAGGCCTGGGTGCCGCACGCTATCGCGCGGATCGGCGCGACGACTGTGCTCCATGAGGGTGGCGAGACGCGAACGGACCGCAAGACGAATCTCGGGCTCGTGATGATTCATCGTGCGGCGGCGGACGCCATGGCGGAGACGGTCGAGATCGGAGATCAGCGGTTCACGATGTTTCCTGTGCATCGGCCGCTGGGCGACTTTCTGGACACATTGCTGCCGAAGAATTCCGGCTCTCCACCAGGTTTAGTGGGCGAGGAGAACGCGAGGATCGCAGCGTAGGCGCCGCTGCGCTGGCTTCCTGAAGAGGCTGGCAGCGACGAGAAGTGCGCACGGCAGCAGCGGTAGGGTGGCGGTTCCTAGGCCAACCA
>JAIOII010001592.1 GCA_019912685.1 Kofleriaceae bacterium | reverse complement strand
GCCGCCGGCCTGCGAGAGCCCGATGCGGATCGGCGGCTGCGACGCGTCCATCGTCGGCGCGTCGGCCTCGGGCATCGGCGTCGGCGTCAGCTCGCGCCCGGCGAGGAGCACGCGCGTGTCGGGCACCTCGCCGAACTTCTGGACGAAGGTCGGCGACGCGTAGCACGCGCGCATGTAGCGCCGGTGCAGATCGGCGTCGAGCGGTCCCGGCGGCGAGGCCGCGACGAGGGCGTGCAGGAGCTCGGCGGCGCTGCCGTAGCGCATCGCCGGATCGGGGTGGATCGCGCGGGTCGCGACGTCGCACAGGGCCTGCGGATAGCCGCGCGCCGCCGCGTCGAGCGGGGCAGGTCCGGCGAGCACGGCGTTGCGGATCGTGCGGACCGTGTCGCCGGGAAAGGCCTTGGCGCCGGCGAGGGCCTCCCAGAGGACGACGCCGAGCGCGTACACGTCCCACGCCTGCTGCGGCCGCGCGCCGCGGAAGCACTCGGGCGGCAGGTACCCGGGCTTGCCGACGAGCGCCTCGCGCGACGCCTCGGCCGGGCTCTCGCTGGCGAGCACCGCGACGCCGAAGTCCGACAGCTTCACGCGCCCGTCGACGCCGAGGAGGATGTTGGACGGCGACACGTCGCGGTGGATGAGGCCGTGGCCGAGCGAGTGCACGTAGTCGAGGGCCTCGGCGACGCGGCCGACGACGTGCGCCAGCATCGGCACCGGCAGGCTGGCGCCGGACGCCTGCGCGTCGTCGAGGACGTGGGCGAGGGTGAACCCGCGCACGTACTCCATGACGATGTGGTAGCGGCCCTCGTGCTCGACGAGATCGAGGACCTGGACCACGTTCTGATGATCGAGGCCGACCCCGATGAATGCCTCCTTGAGGAGGTCGATCACGTGGCGACCCTGCGGCCGCAGCATCTTGACGACGACCGGCTTCTCGAAGCCGGCCGCGCCGTGGGCGGTGGCGAGGTACACGTCGCCCATGCCGCCGTGCCCGAGCAGCTGCAGGACGCGGTACCGGCCGATCTGTGCCCCCCCGCGGTGCATTCGGCCTGCGATGTTACCCTATATGGAGCCACCCAGGCCGAAGAGGAAGACGGGGGTGCGGTCGTCGCGGTCGAGCGGGATGGCCCAGTCGAAGCGCAGCGGGCCGATCGGGCTGCGCCAGATGATCGAGGCGCCGACGGCGCGCGCGAACGTCGTGCCGGTCGGTCCCCACGCGGGGTCGGCGTTGTGGCGAACGCCGGCGTCGGCGAAGCCGGCGACGGAGAGCCCGATGCTTCGGATGAGCGGGAGCTCGAGCTCGACGCGCCCCGTGGCCTCGAGGTCGGCGCTCGCGAACGTGCCGAGCGGATACCCGGCGAGGTCGACGTGGCCGTCGTGCTGGAGTCGCTCCGAGAGCGGCACGCCGCCGGCCTCGAGGCTCTTCACGTAGGCGCCGCGGCCGGCGAGGCGCACCGTGAACGGGCCGAGCGGCGTCGCGTGATCGAGCCGCGCGGCCACCTTCATCATCCGGTAGTCGCTGCCGAGCCGCGGATCGGCGCGCTCGGCGAAGAGCTCGAGCCGGCTGCCGCGCGTCGGCAGGAACGGCGCGTCGAGGGTGTCGTACGCGATGCCCGCGCCGAGCGACGCGAACATGCCGTCGCCGAGCCGACCCGCCGGCGTCGCGAGCGCGGCCCGATCGGCGTGGCCGCCGGCCATGTCCATCGCGACGTGCTCGAGCCGGTAGCGCGCGTAGATGCGGGTGGCGCGGTCGAGGCGATGGCCGACGGTCATCGCGCCGCCGGCGCGGTCGCGCGCGAAGTCGGGGTAGACGCGGCGCCGGCTGTAGAGCTCGGTGCGGAGGTCGAGCCCGGTGCCGAGCAGGTCCGGCACCTCGTGCGCGAGCAAGAACTGCTGGCGTAGCGCCGAGAGGTCGGCGGAGAGCGACAGCTTCTGCCCGGTGCGGAACAGATCGTCTTGCACCACCGCGGCGTGCGCGATGAAGCCCTCCTCCGACGAGAAGCCGGCGCCGATCACGAAGCGGCCGGTCGGCGGACGCGGCGCGGGCTCAGGTGTCGCTTCGCTCGTCGCCTCCGGCGCTGGCCGCGGCTCGGGCTCGGCGATCGCGAGCGCCGGCGTGATCACGATCGCAACGACACAGGCTCGGTTCATGCCGCCTGTGACCCGAGCTCGCCGCCGCGCGTTGCCCGCGGTGAATTCGCCGCGCACGGCGCGAGAG
>JAIOII010000162.1 GCA_019912685.1 Kofleriaceae bacterium | reverse complement strand
GGGAGAAGGAGAGGGAGAAGGAGAGGGAGAAGGAGAGGGAGAGGGAGAGGGAGAGGCAGAGGCAGAGGCGGAGATCGAGAGGGAAGGGGGAGACGGAGGCGGAGAGGGCGCGGGAAGCGAGACCTCGTCGAGCGTGTAGCGCCAGCCGCCGCGCGCGAGGAACCGGAGCTTGTCGTTGCGCGCGCGGGCCTCGAGCGCGCCGTACGGGGCGTCGGTGAGGACGGTGCGGGACCCGTCGAGGTCGACGATGGCGACCTGGAAGCGGCCGTCGACGGTCTCGAGGAGCGTGAGGCGGCCGTCGTCGGTCCACGCGCCGTCGAAGACGGGGCCGTTCGTGCCGGCGTGCTCGGCGAGCCGGGCGCCGGTCGCGGCGTCCATCACCCACACGACGAAGCGCGCGCCGTCCCACACGCTCACCGCGAGCTTCGCGCCGTCGCGCGAGGGCTGGATGCGCAGCGCGTACTGTCCCGGCGGCGCGTTCCACAGCACCTTCGACGCGCCGTTCTCCCAGACCGCGAGGCTCCAGCGGTCGCCGTCGACCTGCGCGTGGAAGTAGCGCCGGCCGTCGGGCGAGATGGCGCCGCCGGGCCCGAGGCCGCTCGCGAGGGAGTCGAGGCCGCCGTCGCGCCGCCAGCGGTAGAGGCGCGTCGTCTGGAACGTGCCCGCGAGATCGATGCTCGTGAAGTAGAGCGCGCCGTCGTCGGCGAAGCTCATGCCCGAGACCAGGAGCGGCGCCGCGATCACCTGACGGCGCGGCGGCACGAGATCGACGAGCCCGATGCTGTCGAGGAGCCGCCCGCCCGCGTCCCACACCCGCAGCCGCGCCGGCGCGTCGATGTCCTGATCGATCGCGGCGACCTCGCCGCCTGGACCCCACGCCCAGCGCGCGTCGTCGCCGAGCGCGCGGAGCACCTGCTCGCCCGGCGGGCGCGCCCGCACCGGGAAGCGCGCGGCCGTCCAGCGCCGGAACTCGCCGAGCAGGTCGCCGACGCCCTTGCCGTACGTCTCGGCGAAGCGGCCGTTGACCGAGAGGATGATCGACGTCGACCGCGCCTGCAGCTCGATCACGCGCCACAGCGCCGGCTCGCCGTAGGTCTCGGCGAGGAACTGCACGAACATCGCGCCGACGAGGTAGTGGTGCCCGATCGGCACGTCACGCTTGAGCTCCGACAGATCGCCGCCGCCGATCGCGCCGCCCGCGTACGCGGCGTGGAACATGCTCGTGAACACCGGCCAGCTCGGCCGACCGCTCCCCGGCTGCAGTTTCGCCTCGTAGTACGTCGCGAGCCCCTCGAGGAACCACGCGTCGAAGCCGACCTGCGGCGTCGCCAGCTCGCCGAGCACGGTGCGCAAGGCGCCCCAGAGCCCGGCGATCTGCTTCATCTGCACGTAGTGCACGATCTCGTGACACCCGACGCGCCCCGGATCCGGCGGCAGCCCGAACGCCGTCGCGAAGTCGAGCGTGTTGCCCGCCGGGATCACCGCGACGTCCTCGAGCCCGCCGACCGGCGGCAGCACGTAGGCGTTGTTGAACGGCGCCTCCGGCACCACCAGCACCATCTTCTCCCGCGAGTGCCGGTTGTCGATGCGCGCCTTGCGCCGGAGCTCGCCCGCGCACAGCTCGACCTGCGTCGCCATCCGCTCCGCGAGCGCGCGCCGCCCCTCCGGGTAGTAGACGAGCAGCTGCTCGGTCTCCATCCGCCGCATGTCGCGCCGCGCGAGCGCCGTCTGCACGTCGCTCGGGAAGCGCGCCGCCGGCACGCCGCACCCGGCCACCATCGCAGCGATCACGAGCGCACGGCGCGACATCGGCGCGCACGATACACTGACGCGCGGATGAGCGACCACCCGCATGGCGAGCAGCTCACGCCCGAGCAGGATCGGACGGTCGCGCGCGCGGCGCTCGATCGAGGTGATCTGGCGCACGGCGCCTTCCACGTCGCGTGCGCGATCGGCGAGGAGCCGCTGCACCCCGACGGGCTCGCGCTGCTCGAGCGGCTGGCGGCGACCGGCAAGGCTCCGGAGGAGCTCTACCCGCTCGACGGCAAGGTCGCGTTCGGCGAGGCGGCGGCGCGCGCCTGGCTCGACCGTCGCGCCGGCCAGCACGACGGCGCGTTCGACCTGCTGTGCCAGGTGATCGGCGTGCGGCCCGAGCTGCCGTTCGTCGACTGGCTGCGCGACTGGACGGCCGACGCGGCCGTC
>JAIOII010001591.1 GCA_019912685.1 Kofleriaceae bacterium | reverse complement strand
GCGCACGAGTCGGCGCCCTTCGACGGGCCGATCGACGGCCCGTGGCCGATCGACGGCCCGCCCATGGCGACCTTTCGCATGAGCAGCTTCTTCGGCGGCGGGGGCGACGACGAGATCGCGGCCGTCGCCGTGAGCGGCGGCGCGTCGCCGGAGGTCGTGGTCGCCGGCGGCACGAGCTCGTCGGACTTCGTGACGACCGATGGCTCGCAGGTCGACACGTCGACGGTGGCCGGCTGCAGCGCGTGCCCGTCCGACGCGTTCATCACGAAGCTTCGCGAGCCCGGCCAGATCGTGTGGTCGAGGGTGATCGGCGGACCGGGCTTCGAGCGCGCCGCGGCGGTCGCGTTCGCCGCCGACGGCGACGTCTTCGTCGGTGGCAGCGCGGCGTCGCTGCCGGTCGCGGGCATCGCGGACGCGACCTTCGCCGGCGGCAGCACGGCCGAGCGCGGCGAGGAGGACGGCTTCGTCTGCCGCCTCGACGGCGCCACCGGCGCGACCGAGTGGTGCACGTTCGTCGGGGGCGACGGCAGCGGCGGTGTGCAGGCGCTCGCCGCCGACTGGAGCACGAATTCGCTCCTCGTCGCGTTCACGACCGCGGCCGCCGAGGCGCTCGACGGCGACGCGGACTACAACGCCGCGTTCGCCGGGCGGCATCGCAGCACCGTCGGCGGCGCTGACACCGTCGTCCTGCGCATGGCGGAGAACGGCCAGAACTTCACGTGGGCGACGTACCTCGGTGGCACCGGCGACGAGGGCGGCGCGCCGAGCGTCGCGGTGACGCCGGCCGGCATCCACGTGCTCACCACGACCTCGAGCACCGACGCCCCGACGCCCGACGGGCTCATCACGACGGCGCCGGCGGGGCGCAACGCCTACTTCGCGACGCTCTCGAGCGACGGGACCGCCGTGGAGTACGGCACATATCTCGGCGGCGCCGGCGATGACTGGACCGCGCCGCATTCGCTCGCCGCGACGTCGAGCGCAGCGCTCGTCGGCGTGAACACCACGTCGGCCGACATGCCGACGCGAGACCCCGCGCAGGCGGCGTACGGCGGCGGCGGCAGCGCCGGCTGCGGCGACGGCGACGGCTGGATCGTGGCGATCGACACGGGGCTCACCGGCGCCGCGTCGCTCCACGCCGCGACCTACCTCGGTGGTTCGCGCGGCGACGAGATCGGCGGGCTCACGCGGCTCGGCACCGGAGAGGTCGTCGTCACCGGCCGCACGTACTCGAGCGACTTCCCGCTGTCGACGACGATCCTGCCGTTCCAGGCGTCGCTCGCCGGCGACCCGTGCACGTCGACGCCGGGCAACGGCGACGGCTTCATCACGATCCTGCAGCCGTCGTTCGACGAGCCCATCCTCTCGCGTCGCAAGATGTCGACGTACATCGGCGGCGGCGCCGCCGACCACCTCGTCGTGGCCGCCACCTCGGGCAACGGCAGCTTCTACGTCGTCGCCGGCCAGAGCGCGTCGAGCGACTTCCCGACCCGCGCGCCGTTCCAGGACCGCCCGCTCCGCGGCGCGACCGACGCCGTGATCGTCACACCCGAGGCGTGGCCGTGGACGCCCGAGCCGCCCGCCACCGACGCCGCTGCCGCCGTCGATGGGGAACGGCGCGTCCTCCTTCGCG
>JAIOII010000161.1 GCA_019912685.1 Kofleriaceae bacterium | reverse complement strand
GCCATGGCCGCCGCCCGCGCCGTCTACGGCGACGCCCCCTACGGTCGTCCGGCCAACGGCACCCCGACCAGCATCCCCGGCCTGACGCACGAGGATCTGGCCGCCTTCCACGCCGGTCGATATCGGCCCGAGAACGCGGTTCTGACCTTCTCGGGCGACATCACGCCCCAGGCCGCCCGCGCCCTGGCGCAACAGGCGTTCGGCGACTGGCGCGGTGAAGGCGCCGCCCCGGCCGCCTCGGCCGACGCCGCCGACGGCCTGCAGGCGCACGCGTACGCCACCGGCCAGGACATCCATTTCGGAGAGGGCGCGTACGATCCGTCGTCGGCCGCCGGCAAGCACCTCATCGCTCACGAGGTGGCGCACACCGTCCAGCAGCGGAGCGGGACGGCGGTGCAGCGATCGTCGCTGGTGAGCTCGCCGGCCGACGCCGCCGAGACGGAGGCCGACCACTTCGCCGACGCGTTCGTCGCGGGACGCGCGACGAGCGCGTTGCTCTCGCCGGGTACCCGACCTGCAGCGGCGGTGCATCGCTTCGATCGCGGCGAGCACATGGACATCCCCACCAAGCACCTGAAGGAGCTCTACGCGTTCCTGGGGACCAAGGAAGGAGAGGCCTGGGCCACGTCACACGGGCACGACGCCAGGAAGCTTCGCGCCCGGATGAAGCACGATCCGGTGATCAAGGGCGAGAAGCTCCACGGCAACAAGGCCAGCAACCCCGACGGGGCGCCGACCGAGTACGACTACGGCGACCCGACGGCGTTGATGGGGGACCTCTTCGGCAAGTGGGAGGACCTCCACGCGGCCACCCCCGAGCAGCGCAAGGGACTCCTCGAGGCGAACAGCACCGCGGAGTACCAGAAGCACTCGAAGGGACAGTACCTCGCGCTCGCCAAGAAGAACGACGACCACTTCGCGGGACGCAACCAGGAGTCCTGGCTGAAGCATCACCAGCTGGCGATCGAGAAGTCGATGGCCGCGGCCACCGACGACGCCGCGTTCGAGGAAGCGCTCTTCGTCGAGGCCGCGGGTGCCCACTTCTTGACCGATGCGTTCTCCGCCGGTCATCAGTTCGTGAAGGCCGACCTGCTGGCCCTGGTGCTGAACGACCTCGCGAAGCACCCGATCACGACCACGAATCCGCAGATGCAGTCGTACGTCGGCGCGCTGGGCGACGTGAACACCGCGCAGATGGTGATCAAGCTGATCCACGACCGGATGAACGAAGAGGGGTTCGAGGTCGAGAACGACCGGGGCATGAAGTGGCGCACCCTGGGCGACGGCGCGCTCGCCAGGTCGCCCGAGACGCAGCGCATCGCCGCGCTCGCCGTGTTCGAGTCGCGCCAGCAGGTGATCGACGCGCGCGGCACCGATGCGCCAGTCAATGTCGACGACATCGCGAGCTACTTCCCCAACGCCGCGACGCGAGAGCGCGCGCTCATGCAGGCGACCGCCTACATCCCCGACGCGCGCAAGGAGGTCGAGCAACTCGTCTACAAGGAGCGAAGCTCGGCTCCGGGGGAGCTCGGCAGTCGCATCCCGTTCGGGAATGCGATCGGAAAGGCCGTGGAGGCCAACCTCGACGCCGTCGGCGATCCGGCGCGCGAGCAGCAGATGTGGCGCAACGAGGAGCTCGATCGCGCGGCGGGCCGCGACGGGCCGCGCGTGGAGCCGAGCTTCACGATCAAGCGGTGGTAGATTGCGACCCGTGATGGGGAGGCCCCACCGCCGGCTCGCCGCGATCCTCGTGCTGGTGACCGGATGCTGCAAGCCGTCGGGCGGCTCCGGGCCCCCGACCGGCACGGTCGGCGCGCCCGCGGCTCCGCGCCGGGCGACCGAGCTCGCCGATCTGATCATCGGCACGAGCGGTGCCTGCGGTGTCTTCGACGATCGATCGGCGGCGTGCTGGGGGGTGTGGGACGGCAGTCTCTTCAGCGTGACCACGCCGGCGTTCACGCTTCGCGAGGTCGTCGAGCTACGCGGCGGCCACGCGCTCACCGATCCGCAGCGCTTCGTTCACCACTTCTGCGCCAGGGATGCGGGCGGCGCCGTCTGGTGCTGGGGCAACAACCACGACGGACAGGTCGGGCGCGGCAACCACGAGGACGCCGCGACCCCCGATCGTGTCCCGATCGAAGAGAAGGTCGTCGGACTGGCCCTGGGGATGCGTCACACGTGCGCGCTGACCGAGTCCGGTGCGGTCTGGTGCTGGGGCGCGAACCAGGCCGGGCAGGTGTCTGGCCCCGGGGAGACCGTGGTGTCGCCACGCCGGGTCGAGGGCGTCGCCGGGGTGACGCGAGTCGTCGCCATGAACGACTCGACGTGCGCGCTCACGCAGGAGCACGGTCTCCTGTGCTGGGGCTTCCCCTACGGCTCCGGCCCACGCGAGCTCGAGGGTGCGCGCGGCACCGTTCGCCTCGGAGACGGCTCGGCGCCGAGCTGTTCGATCATGGACGAAGGACGGGTCCAGTGCTGGGCGTCGCTCCACGATCTCGTCGGCCCCGAGCACGCGCAGGCCCCCTTCGTGAGGATCGCGGGGGTGCCGCGATCGACGATGGTGGCGTCGGGAAGCACGCACGCGTGCGCCGTGAGCGAGGATGGCGAGGTCTGGTGCTGGGGCCGCGGCGGCGAGGGGGAGCTCGGGACCGGTCGCGCGGAGCCGGCGATCTCGCCGCCGGTGCGCGTCGACCTGCCGGCGCCAGCGACCAGGATCGTCGTGGCGCACCACAACACGTGCGCGCGTCTCGACGACCGGCGCTGGTTCTGCTGGGGCCGGAACGTGGGCGGGATGTTCGGTCCCCAGCGGCCGGTCCTGGCACCAGTCGCGCTCGACCTGGGGCAGGTCACGTTCACCGCGAAGTGAACGCCGACCGCGCGTCCGGCCCGCCGGCCGTCTCCGTCCGAGGATCGGACGCGCTCGTCCGAAGTCCGGACACGGGTCGCGAGGCGTCGCGCACTTGGGCGTGGCACGCCGCGTGCTGTTCGGCGACGCGTGCTGGCTCGACTCTACTCGGCGACCTTGCGTGGCGTGGATGCGATCCCGATCGACGTGGAGGTCGACATCACGGGCGGGAACCTGCCCAGCTATCACGTCGTGGGCATGCCCGCCCAGAGCGTGCGCGAGGGCGCCGTCCGCATCCGCTCGGCGCTCGAGGCCGGCGGGCAGGAGCTCCCGCAGAAGAAGATCACCGTCAACCTGGCGCCGGCGGACCTGCCCAAGATCGGCGCGGCGTTCGATCTGCCGATCGCGGTCGGCGTGCTCGTGGCGGAGGGCCTGTTCGACCTCGGCGACTTCGAGGACTACCTCTTCCTCGGCGAGCTCGGCCTCGACGGGACGTTGCGCAAGGTGCGCGGCGCGCTCGCGGCGGCGATCCTGGCGCGGCAGCAGGGCAAGCGCGGCATCGTCCTGCCTCACGCGTCGGCGGGCGAGGCCGCCGTCGTCGACGGGATCGACGTGCTCGCCGTGTCGCATCTCTCCGAGGTCGTCGCCGCGCTCGCCGGCATGGCGCCGATGCGCACGGGGCGGCTGGCGACGGCGCGCCCGTCCGAGCACTTCGGCCTCGACTTCGCCGACGTGCGCGGCCAGCCGCTCGCACGGCTCGCGACCGAGGTCGCGGTCGCGGGCGGGCACAACCTGCTCCTGGTCGGCCCGCCCGGCATCGGCAAGTCGATGCTCGCGCGGCGCGTGCCGACGATCCTTCCGCCGCTGTCGAGCGAGGAGGCCATCGAGATCACCAAGGTGTACTCGGCCGCGGGGCTGTCCGAGGGTCTTGCCAGCGAGCGACCGTTCCGCGCACCACACCACACGATCTCGACAGGCGCCTTGCTCGGCGGCGGCCCTTTACCGCGCCCCGGCGAGATCACGCTCGCGCACAACGGCGTCCTCTTCCTCGACGAGCTCCCCGAGTTCCAGCGCAACGCGCTCGAGGCGCTGCGCCAGCCGCTCGAGGACCGCGAGGTGATGATCAGCCGCGTCAACTCGACGGTGCGCCTGCCCGCGAGCTTCCTCCTCGTCGCGTCGGCGAACCCGTGCCCGTGCGGCTGGAACGGCACCGACGTGCGCCAGTGCGTCTGCAGCGGCGGCGTGGTCGAGCGCTACCGCAACCGCCTCTCCGGCCCGCTCCTCGATCGCATCGACCTGCACGTCAACGTGAAGCCGGTGACACTCGCCGAGCTCCGCCGCATGGATCCCGGCGAGAGCTCGGCCACGGTCCGCGCGCGCATCGTCTCCGCCCGCGAGCGCCAGCTCGCGCGCCTCGCGCCGCACGGCTGCCGCACCAACGCCGAGATGACGCCCGCCGTCACCCGCGCCACGTGCGTCCTCTCCGCGGAGGCCGAGGCCAGCCTCGCGACGATCGTCGAGCGCACCGCCGGCCTCTCCGCCCGCTCCATCGACCGCATCATCAAGGTCGCCCGCACCCACGCCGACCTCGACGGCCGCGACCTCATCTCCAAGGAGGACGTCGGCTGCGCCGCCGGCTTCCGCGTCCTCGACCACGACCCGACCGTCGACCCGCGCCAGTTCATCAAGCTCCCACCCGTCCCCCGCATCCCCAGGATCCCGCAGCCCTCGACGGACCACTAACCATATGCATAATCATGCGTATGGTGAACGGGCGTAGCCGTGCCCCGGTGGCTCTCCAGAGCGCTGGCTCGCATCCACCGGATGACCGCGAGCGGCGCGATCCGCGTGACACGCAAGGCGCGAGAGGAAGCGCACTCGTTGCATCTCTCGCCAGCGGATGTCGAAGACGTCGTGTCCTCCGTTTCGACCGCCCACTTCGCGGAGCGCATTTCGTCGGCCACCACCGACGAGTGGATGTACGTCTTCAGGCCTCGTCTGGAGGGCAAGCGGCTCTACATCAGCTCGTTCTCCGCGCGGGGATGTGCGTCGTGGTGTCCTTCCATGAAGACCAAGCGGAGGACAGCAGTGACTAGGACGCGACCACCGCGCCGGCCCGCACACGAGCTGCCCCGTGACGCTTGCGTCTCCTGCGGCACGATGATGAAGCAGGCGCGCGCGCGACTCCCGTATCCGGTCAACGGCGAAACGATCTTGGTGCCGTCCGTGCACCTCACGTGCCCGCGCTGTGGCGAGACCGTGCTCGAGCTGCGCGAGTGGAAACGTCAGCACGAGAACGCGATCGCGATCTATCGTGAGCGACACGGGCTCCTGTCGGCCGACGAGATCCGTGCGATCCGCAAGCAACTCGGGCTGAACCAGGCCGCGCTCGCGCGACTCCTCCGCCTGGGCGGAAACACCGTCTCCCGGTGGGAATCCGGCCGCAACGTGCAGAGCGGTGCAATGGACATCCTGCTGCGAATGCTGCGCGACCTCCCTGGCAGCGTGGCGTACCTGCGCAAGCGCGCCGCCTGACGTCAGGGTAGCGGCCGTGCCAGCCGGAGCGGCAGCACGCGCTTGGCGTCGTGCTCGCTCATCATGAACTTCTTCGACAGCGTGATCTCGGCGATCACCGTGCGCCGGTCGGGAGACACGAAGATCCGGCCCACGCAGTCGACGGGCGTGTCGGAACGCCAGCGCGCGATACGCCGGCGCCCGGCGTAGATGTCGACCAGCATCCAGTGATAGTCGCCGGGCCGGCGCGCGACCTTGCCGCGCAACCCGGGCTCCCGGGTCAACGAGAGCGCCGGCGTGTGGTCACCCGCGTCGATGCACCTCACCGCGCCCCGCGCCTTGCCGCCGCGCACCGGCAACGGCGTGCACCGCCGCAACACCGGCACGGCGCGCCGTTCGCCGTCGTCGTCCACCGTCACGACGAAGTCCTCGATCACGGCGCCGTCGTCGCGGACATCCCGCACCGGCCCGCGTGGGCACCCGCCGAACACCCCCGGCTGCGCCGCGGCGGGCCCCGCGGCTCCTGCGATGACTCCGACGACCAGTCCGACGACGAGGAGCGGGCCCGCGTTCATCGACCCAACCTACGTCTCGCGGACCATGCCGTGGGTCACGGGCACGTAAGGCTCGCGCTACCGCTCGAACGCGTCGAGGGCGCGCTCGAGCTCGGCGAGCTCCGACGACAGGATCGGACCGACGGTGCCCTGGCACTCGGCGTCGATCGCTCGCTCGACGTTCGCGACCGCGCGGCGGATGCGATCGACCCCGCTGCCCCACCCCGGATCGCCCTGCGGCGCCGGCCCGCTCTCCAGCTGGTACATCGCGGAGCGCAACCCCTGCCCCTTGTAGCAGGCGCTCTTGCCCGAGAACCCGCGCAGGTGGTCGAGCTCGCGCCGCAGCTGCGCCGTCGGCCCCTCGCCCTCCGGTTGCTGCGACCAGTCCTGCGCCTCGGGCCGGTTCGGGTCGCTGTACTGCACCCCCTCCACCGGCTTGCACGCGACGATGGCGATGATCGCGATCGCGCACAACGCTCGACGGACGGACATGGCCGGACTCTAACCGACGACCGGTCAACGCGCCGGCGAAGAAGGTGCAATCGAGTAACTCGCGCTCAGCCAGCCAGCGCTGTGCATCTCGCCCAGCTCGACGATCGAGCCCGCGATCCCAACATCCAGCGACGCCAGGCGGAAATGGATCCCCAGCTCCGCGTGAGCGGCAAGGGTGGGTTCTCTCCGGTACGTCTGGAGAAGACCGGGCGCGAGCCTGATGTCGAAGTGGCGATGTCGGTAACTCATGTTCGCGCTCGCATCGACGTAGTGGCGGCGAACGACGCCGAGCTCGAGGACGTCATCGAAGACTCCGCCACGAACCGTGGCTCCGAGCTCGAAGCGGCGTATGTCGTGGCTCGCTGCGACGCGAGCACGCCCACCGGTCCTCTCGCGATCCGTGCCGTCGGGCGCGGTCGGGAGGATCGCCGACACCTCGACCTGCAGATCGGTGTCAGCCCATCGTGCCTGGCGTGCGCCGCGGATCTCCAGGTTCCGGAACGCATCGACCGTCGACGAAGCGTCATCGAGCCGCCACCACGCTGGCTGCTCGATCTCGAGCCTCCAGACCTCCTTCAGCGTGATGCCGAGCCGCGCGCTCGCGAACACGTCCGCAGCATCGGTCGTGTCGTGATGAACGGTACCGACCCTGACACCGAACCTGGCTTGCGTGACAGGCCCCGCTTGCCCCACCCTCGGTGCGCCGGGGACCGGGTCGTCGGCACGCGTCTCGCTCGGTCGCGCAGCGACGATCAGGGCGGCCGACACCAGGGTGCGATACGACGTCCTCATGTTCCGGACTTGGCCGTGCCGAGGACGGTGCGCAGAACGCTCGTCGCCGCGCGCAGATCGACCGTCACACCGAAGAACCAGTCACGCTCCCACGTTCGCTGCACCGGAAGATCGTCGACCGTGCCGTCGAACGCGTCCCCCACAGCGACACCATCGAGCCGTTTGACGTGGCTGAAGTAGGCACCGGCGGTGACGGACAGCGCGGCGGAGAAGTCGACGGACGCGCCCACGAGCACGTTGTTGAGTGGATCGTCGAGCACGAATCCGACGGACGGGTTCACGTATTCGTGCCAACCCTTCCGCGACTTGCGAATGTCACGCTCGAGCCTGTCCCAGAGGAACGGCGTGTAGAGGAACACGTAGGCCATGCGGCGCCGACCCGCCTCGGTCGCCACGATCACCGACTGCCCCTGGCGCATGGCCACGTCGAAGTTGGCATCGACCAGAGGCGTCCAGACCGCGCCGACGGAGAACATTCCCGAGTAGAGTGGCCGCACCGAGAAGTCGAACTCGCCGATCTCGATCGCGGTCTCGCCGGACGCCGCCGTGATCTGGACGACGGCGCGCCCTGCGGCGAAGTCGCGGAGCACGAAGACGCGAGTGTCGCACTTGGCGTCGGCGGCCGAGTGGCGCTCCATGAGATCCTGCGGGATCGGAATCGAGTCGCCGAGGATGTTCGTGCCGATGAAGTCCCGGAACGCGCTCTTGCGCGTGACCTTGAGGACCGGCAACAGGCGGATGTCGGCGTAAACGACCACCCGGAGGCCGTCGTTCTCGTCGAACCCCTGCGGGATCGGCGTCATCGGAACACCGTTCGCCGACACGTAGACCTCTGCGAGGTTGTTCGCGTCGTCGTACGGCGCGACCTCCGGTAGCTGCTTCGGACAGGCAGTCGCGAGCAGGTCTCGAACGGGGACGGGCACGAGCACCTTCGTTCCTCCGCCGCTCGTGCCGGCACCGCTGGTGTCGCCCGTAGCGCCGCCGCCCTTCGCCGGCGGTTGGGTGAGCGAGATCGAGTCGATGGGTTCGTTCTGGCCCGCGACCATCACGTGGAGCGTCGCGGTCGTCGGGTTGACCGTGAAGACAACGGTATCCTGCGCCGCACTCCCCTTCACGGGGGCGGGCACGTCCCCGTCCATCGTCGCGACCCGCAGCGTCACCTTCTTGCAGTCAAGCGTCGGCTTGCACGTGATGGTGACCTCGACGGGTTCCTTCACCTCCATCGTGTCGGAGACTCCGGAGCGCTCGACCTTGACCCCCTTCGGCGCAGCTGCATCGGGTGAGAGCGTGAATGTCCACGACGGGCCGGCGCTGGCGATTCCAGCTGCAGCTGTGAGGATCGCCAGCGCGGTCACGATCGATAGAGCTCGCATCGAATCTCCTTGGGTCAGAGCGTGCATCCGAGTCGCCGCAGCACGAGCCCGGCCGGGCAGAAGAGGCGAAGATCGGCCGGCATGTCGATACCGCGTCCGACGAGGAACCCGAGCACCAGGTTCTGGTTGTCGACGATCGCAGCACCGGAATCACCCGGCGCCGTCGGCATGCTGACGACGATCGCGTCCTCGAGCTCGTACGCGGGAAGTGTGATCCCGGGATTCGTGATTCGCCCGACGAGCGGACCGCTCGTCGCGCCGTAAGCGCGCACGACGGCGCCGACATCCGCCGGGTACACCGTCGGACGCCAGCCGGCGACCGGACCGATGTCGGGGAGCGAGTAGTCGGGAACGACGTGGGGCCCCAGATCGATCCGCACCGCGTCGATGCCGTGCTGCGTTCCGTGCACCGCCTGGCCGATGATCTGCGTGGCGACGCTGTCCCTTCGGCTGGGAGTACTCACGGCGACCGGCGGTTCGCCGGGGTTGATCTCGTCATCCTCCATCACATGCATCGCGGAGATCGCGACGGTCCGCCCGTGCGGTCCGGTCGCGAAGCAGCCGAGAGTGCCCTTCGAGTCGGGTCCTGTCCGTCCGATGCTCGATCCACAGCGCAGCTGCCGCTCGAGGCCACGACCGAAGGAGACCGCTTCCACGGGCAGACACCGCCCGCTCCGCCGGAGCTCCCGCGGAACATTCACGGAAGGTGCGCGTGTGTAGATCGTCGCCAGCGGCGCGCCGTCGCGGAGCCCCAGTCCGAATCCGACGACACCGGGACGCTTCATCAGCCTCGGCCGGTGGTACGCGAGCACGCGTTCGGCCCACCGCATGCGCCCATCGACGAGGAAGGTCGGATCGTCGGGGATGGTCGCCGCGGCGAGCTCTCGCCGTGCCTTCGCAAGCGAAGCCTGAGCGGTCGCGAGCGCACGCGCGAGCTCGCGTAACGATGCATGTCGCGGACGACGCGGCATCTTCCCCCGGAGCCATCGTATCGAGTGCGCTCGCCTACGCACATCCTCCTACTAGGGTGAGCCGAGGGTAGCGGTGGGGTTGTACGGTCACGTCGCGCGCAACTATTGACCCACGGTCAACAACCGGGTAACGTCGGTTCACATGCGCTGTCGTTTCGGCTTGGCCGCTCTTGGTTTTTCGATCGTGCTCGTGGCGTGTGGTGGCGACGATGGCGGAGATGACGACGGCACCGATGACGGGGTCACGTACTTCCAGGACGTGAAGCCGCTGGTCGACGCGAAGTGCGTCGGGTGCCACGGCGCGGATGGCATCGCGCCGTTCCCGCTCACGACGTACGACGAGCTGGTGGAGATGGCGGGCGTCGCGCTCGTGAACGTCGAGAACAGGACGATGCCGCCGTGGCCGCCCAACCCGGACTGCAACGACTACTTCGCGGACCGGTCGATGTCGGACGACCAGATCGCGCTGTTCAAGGCGTGGGTCGAGGGCGGGCGGCTCATGGGCGACCCGGCCGCGGAGGCGCCGCCGCTCGACACCGAGCAGGTGCGGCTCACGCGCGTCGACAAGACGCTGGAGATGCCGGTCGCGTACACGCCGCAGACCACGACCGACAACCCCGACGAGTACCGCTGCTTCGTCATCCCGTGGACCGAGACCACGAACAAGTACGTCACCGGGTTCCGCGCGGTGCCGGGCAACACCAAGGTCGTGCACCACGTGATCGCGTTCTACGCGACCCCCGGCCAGGTCGCCGAGTACCAGGCGCTCGACGACGCCGAGGCCGGCCCCGGCTACACGTGCTTCGGCGGCACCGGCGGGCCCTCGCGCGCGTGGCTCGGCGCGTGGGCGCCCGGCAGCCTCGGCAGCGACATGCCCGCAGGCACCGGGCTCCTCGTCGAGCCGGGCAGCGCGATCATCCTCCAGCTCCACTACAACGTGATCGAGCCGGGGCCCGATCCGGACCTCACCACGATCGAGATGAAGCTCGACGACTCGGTCACGACGTCCGCGACCATCCAGCCCTGGGCCAACCCGAACTGGATCGACTCGCAGCTCATGCACATCCCCGCCGGTCAGGCCGACGTGATGCACAGCTTCGAGTTCGACGCGACCTTCGTGACCGGCGGCGCGTTCACAGTCTGGTCGGCGGCGCTGCACATGCACACGCTCGGCAAGCGCGCGAAGGCGAGCATCGTGCGCGCCGACGGCACCAGCGAGTGCCTGCTCCAGATCGACGACTGGAACTTCCACTGGCAGGGCTCGTACGCGCTGCGCCAGCAGCCGGTGTTCAACGCCGGCGACAAGCTCCGCGTCGAGTGCCACTTCGACAACTCGCCGGCGAACCAGCCGCTCGAGGGCGGCCAGCCGCGCGTGCCGCAGGACGTCTACTGGGGCGAGGGCACCGGCGACGAGATGTGCCTCGGCGCCTTCTACGTCACGCGGCTCTGACCGCCGCGTGATACCACTCGCCCGTGCGGGCGATCGCCACCCGGATCGTCGAGTACTACGAGCGGGAGCGGCGTGACCTGCCGTGGCGGCGCACGCGCGACGCGTACGCGATCTGGGTGAGCGAGATCATGCTCCAGCAGACGCGGGTGGCGACGGTCATCCCGTACTGGGAACGCTGGATGGCGCGATTCCCGAGCGTCGGCGCGCTCGCCGCGGCGCCGCTCGACGACGTGCTCGCGGCGTGGGCGGGGCTCGGCTACTACTCGCGCGCGACACAGGGTCCGGAAAGCGGACACGTGAGGCAGGCCGGCGCGGCCGGGGTGCACACGGTGGCGCCGAGCTCCATCAGGCCCTGGTTGAGGTCGCCGGGCGCCGCGGCCGGCGGCAGCGCCGCCATCAGCTCGCCGGCGAGCCCCCAGATCCGCTTCTGCCCCGCCGCGGACTTCACGTCCTCCTCGACGC
>JAIOII010001590.1 GCA_019912685.1 Kofleriaceae bacterium | reverse complement strand
GCGCGGCGAGCTGCGCGTCGCGCGGCGACGCGGCGAGCTCGCGGTGCAGGCGCTCGACGAGGTGGCCGGCGAGGTCCTCCCAGTCGACGATGAAGGGCTTCCAGCCGTCGGGGTGGACGAGCGCGAGCATCGCGTTGCCGGCGACGTCGGGCGGCAGCGCCGGCGGCTGGAAGGCGGCGAGCATGCGCTGCGCGCCCTGGTTCACGCGCAGGACGTTCCACCGGCGGTCGACGACGATCGCCGGGAACGGCTCCTGCTGGCGGAGCACGTGCTCGAGCGCCCGGCGAACGATCGCGAGCTCGCTGCCGTCGAGCGGAGACGTCGCGTAGCGCGGCGCGAGCCCGGCGGCGAGGAGGAGCTGGTTCTGATCGCGCAGCGGGACCTCGAGCGCGCCGGCGAGCGCGAGGAGGACGTCCTTGCCCGGCGTCGAGCGTCCGGTCTCGATGAACGAGAGGTGTCGCGTCGAGACGCCGGCCCGCGCAGCGAGCCGCTCCTGGCTCATGCCGCGCGCGTCGCGCCACGAGCGCAGGAGCCCGCCGACGTGGGATTCCGAGGCCATGCCGCATCGTAGACCGGCGGCGCGCGGCCACCATTACCTGGGAGGTAATGGCGGCGCCGCGCCGGAAGCCGCAGGGTGGCGCTCATGAAGAAGATCGCCATCCCGCTCGTCGCCCTCGTCGCCTTCTCCGCCTTCTCGCTCTGGGTGGTCGCCGCCGAGGGGTATCTCGGGTTCCTCTCGCTCGCGCGAGACGAGCCGTGGGGCCTGCAGCTCCTGCTCGACGTCGCGATCGCCTGCTTCCTCTACTCGATCTGGATGGTGCGCGACGCGCGCGAACGCGGCCTGCCGGTCGCGCCGTACCTCGTGATGATGCTCTTCGGCGGCTCGCTCGGCGCGCTCGCCTACCTCGTGCACCGCGGCGTGCGCGCGGCGACCTCCGCCGAGCGCGCGCTCAGCGTTGCCAGTCCACTGGTATCCCACCGACGGTGATCCGGACCCGCTGGAGGGGTCCGACCCCGTCGACCATGGGGACGAGCGAGAACGTCAGCTGGCTCGTGAGGAGCGCGTCGCAGTTGCCCGCCGGCTCGTGATGGATGTCGATCCGCGTCTGCGCCGGATCGCTCGTGGCGTACCGCCCGTCCCAGCACGCCCAGAGCCGCGTGGCGCCGCAGCCGCCGTAGCTGGCGACGACCGTCATGTCCGTCCCCTCGTAGGTCACGGACTCGACGATCGCCTGCGGGCCGGGACAGGCGTCCGTCACCAGGACGACCGACGTGTCGTCCGGGTAGTCATCGCCACCGTCGGCGAGGAGGCAGCCGGGAACGACGAGCAGCGCGGCGAGGACGATGCGCACGAGGTGATCCTACGCGCGGGCCGAAAAGAAAACGACCGGCGCCCCCGAGCCGCCGGTCGTGAGAGTGGTCCAGGTCTCGTGAGGCGGCACCAGAGCAGCGCGCGTGCCACCATGTTCCGCGCGACCGGCGCCGAGGATCCGGGCGCTTGCACGCGGCGGGGTCGGCCATCCCCTGGCCGCTCGATCCGCCATGGCGGCACCTCCTGCTACCTTGCGGCCGTGGAGACCCTGTACCGCCGCCCGCTTCCCGGAGATGCCATCGCGTTCGCGTCACCCGAGGGACAGCGCCTGTTCGGCGAGGCGCTCGCCGCCGGCGGCCTCGGCGGTTACTTCGCGCTCGCCGAGCAGTACCAGACGCAATCCGACCCCGCGTTCTGCGGCCTCGGCTCGCTGGTCGTCGCGCTCAACGCGCTCGCGATCGATCCGGGGCGGCTGTGGAAGGGGCCCTGGCGCTGGTACAGCGAGGAGCTCCTCGACTGCTGCGTCTCGCTCGAGCAGGTGCGCGCGCAAGGCGTCGACCTCGACACCCTCGCGTGCCTCGCGCGCTGTAACGGCGCCGAGGCGACGGTGGTGCGTCCCGCCGACGACGACGCGGGCATCGACGACCTGCGCCGGGCCGTGGTGCGGGCGTCGGCCGGCCCCGGCGAGGTGTTGATCGCCGCGTACGATCGCAAGCTGCTCGAGCAGACCGGCGCGGGGCACTTCTCGCCGATCGGCGGCTACCACGCGGCGAGCGATCAGGTGCTCGTGCTCGACGTCGCGCGCTTCAAGTACCCCCCGCACTGGGTGGCGCTTCCGCGCCTCGCCGTGGCGATGCGCACGACCGATCCGACGACCGGCCGTTTGCGCGGCGCGCTCCTCCTGCGCCGGCGCGAGGGGCACCACGGCATCATGCTGTCGCTCGCGTGCGCGGGCGACAGCATGATGCCGTGG
>JAIOII010001589.1 GCA_019912685.1 Kofleriaceae bacterium | reverse complement strand
CGCTCACCCCCTGCGCCCGCGGGTTCGTGGCCTCGCCCCCGACATCCACGATCTCCGCGCCCTCCTCCACCAGCCCGAGCGCGTGCGCGATCGCCCGGGCCGTCTCGGCGTACTCGCCCCCGTCCGAGAACGAGTCCGGCGTGACGTTGACCACACCCATGATGAGCGGCCGGTCCCACTCGATCCGCCGCCCGCCCACCACGATGGGGGCGATCATGGGCGTTCCCGCCGCGCGAACCGTTGACGTTGACGTGGTCGTCGTGGACGTGGACCTTGACGGCGACGGCGACGTGGACATAGGCGTCCCGTTGTGGACGGCCGCGTCAACGCCGGAACGTCCACGTACACGTCGCCGTCGCGGTCGCCGTCAAGGTTCACGACCACGTTCACGACCACGACCAAGTCAACGTTCAGTCCGGCGTCGTCACGCCGGTTCGGGTTCGGGGTCGCCGCCCTTGATGGGCGGCACGAGCGCCGGACGCTTCTTCTCGTCCTTGGTCTCGTCCTTCGTACCCTCGGCCTTGCGGCGCGCCGCGGGCAGCGGGCGCGTGATCTTCTCGCCGCGCAGGAGCACGTCGATGTCGTCGCCGTCGATGGTCTCGTAGTCGAGCAGCGCCTCGGTCACGCGCTCGAGGTCGCCGCGGTGCTGGCGCAGGATCCCGGTCACCCGCTCGTACTGCTCCATCACGATGCGCCGGATCTCGGCGTCGATGCGGCGCGAGGTGTCCTCGCTGTGGCGCTCGCTCGACGCGAAGTCGCGGCCGAGGAACACCTCCTGCTTGCTGCCGGCGAAGTTGAGGGGGCCGAACTCGTCGCTCATGCCCCACTCGGTCACCATCGCGCGCGCCAGCTCGGTCGCCCGCTCGATGTCGTTGCCCGCGCCGGTCGTCTTCTTGGCGAAGATGATCTCCTCGGCGACGCGGCCGCCGAGCAGGATCGCGATCTGGTTGAGCGCGAACTCGCGCGTCATGTTCAGGCGATCCTCGGTCGGCAGCTGCTGGGTGAGGCCCAGGGCGCGGCCGCGCGGGATGATCGTCACCTTGTGCACCGGGTCGGCCTCCTCGCCGCCCGGTCCCGCGACGAAGCGCGCCGCCAGCGCGTGACCGGCCTCGTGCACGGCCGTCGTCCGCTTCTCCTTCTCGGAGATGATCATCGAGCGGCGCTCGGTGCCCATCAGCACCTTGTCCTTCGCCTCCTCGAAGTCCTCCATGTCGACCTTGTCCTTGTCGCGGCGGGCGGCGATGAGCGCCGCCTCGTTGACGAGGGACTCGAGGTCGGCGCCGGAGAAGCCCGGCGTGCCGCGCGCGATGACGTCGAGGTCGACCGCCGCCGACAGCGGCACGCGGCGGACGTGGACGTTCAGGATGCCGATGCGGCCGCGCAGATCGGGCCGGGGCACCACGATCCGGCGGTCGAAGCGACCCGGGCGCAGGAGCGCGGGGTCGAGGACGTCGGGCCGGTTGGTCGCGGCGATGATGATCACGCCGTCGTTCGACTCGAAGCCGTCCATCTCGACGAGCAGCTGGTTGAGGGTCTGCTCGCGCTCGTCGTGACCGCCGCCCAGCCCGGCGCCGCGATGGCGGCCGACGGCGTCGATCTCGTCGATGAAGATGATGCACGGCGCGTTCTTCTTGCCCTGCTCGAAGAGGTCGCGGACGCGGCTCGCGCCGACGCCGACGAACATCTCGACGAAGTCGGAGCCCGAGATCGAGAAGAACGGGACGCCCGCCTCACCCGCGATGGCGCGGGCGAGCAGCGTCTTGCCGGTGCCCGGCGGGCCCATCATGAGCACGCCCTTGGGGATGCGGCCGCCGAGCTTCGTGAACTTCTTCGGGTCCTTGAGGAACGCGATGATCTCCTCGACCTCGTCCTTGGCCTCCTCGACGCCCGCCACGTCCTTGAACGTGATGCGATTCTGCGAGTCGGTGAGCAGCTTGGCCTTCGACTTGCCGAAGCTCATCGCCTTGCCGCCGCCCGCCTGCAGCTGGCGCATGAAGAAGAAGAAGATCGCGAAGAGGAAGATCATCGGCAGCCAGGAGAGGAGCAGCTGCGGCCAGATGCTCGACTCCTCGCGCGGGCGCACCTCGTAGTTGACCCCTGACTCGTTCAGCAGGTTGACCATCGAGTCCATGTACGGGCCATGGACGATCGCGCGCTTGCGGTTGTCCGGGTAGGTGACGACGTAGCGCGCTTCCTGGCGCGCGCCCGGTTCGATGCGGATGTGCTCGATGGACTTGCTGTTGGCGTCCTTGTCTTTGTTGGCGATGAGCTCCGTGCGGAGCTCGGTGATCTTCTTTGTCTCGTCCTTGCTCGAGGAGTCCGTGAACAAGCTGTAGATGCTCACGAACACGACGATCAGGATCAGCCAGATCAAGATGGTCTTGTGGGACTGTCGCAATGCGGCACTCTCGTCGGTGGCGCACCCCGGCGAGGGGCACTGGCGCCAGTATACCCACGGCCGTGCCCCCGACCACTACAGATCGCCGCCCTTCTCCCGCCTCGGGGTCGCATCACGTGCCGCCTGCCGGATCGGTCAGGACGCGGACGATGCACCCGTGCGCGGCGCCGACGTGCTCGGCCCACACGATGGTCCCGTCCGCGCGCTCGACCACGCGCGCCCGGGCGCGTGTGGCGCGCGGCACACGCAGGTCGATGTACAGGTCGGAGAGCTTGCGCGAGCGGCCGCGCAGCCGCGCGGGCCGCATGCGATCGCCGGGCGCGAAGGGGCGCACGCGGTACGGCCC
>JAIOII010001588.1 GCA_019912685.1 Kofleriaceae bacterium | reverse complement strand
CCGGCGCCTCGACGCCGGACTGCGCGAGGTACGCGCGCTCGCGCTCGGCGTCGGCTTGCCGCTTGGCCACGTGCTCGGGGTGACCGGGCTTCGCGCACACGCGCGACACCGGCGTGCACGCGAGGCCGGCGTTACAGCCGTAGTCGCAGTGCGCGCCCTCCGAGCCCATGGGGAGCGCCTTCGCCTGCTCGGACTTCTTCGCGCACCCGGCAGGGGAGAGCCACACGGCGATCAGGAGCATCCGGGCGAGCGTGATCGGCATCGCCCGCGATCGTATCAGGCCGCGCGGGCGCGGGCGGCGGCGGCGAAGCGGCGGACGACGTCCCCGGCCGGCTCGATCGCGTCGATGCCGCCGACCGACTTGCCGGCCTGGAAGAAGTCCTTGTAGGAGACGCCCTGGAGCGACGCCTTGCGCAGCTCGAAGACGCTCTTCGCGCTGTAGTACATGCGCGCGTAGTGCTTGAGCTTCGCGTGGCGGAGCGCGCGCTTCATGAGCCAGCTCGCCTCGGTGCCGATCTTCTCGACGTACGGCGTCTTGATGACGGCGACCGGGACGCCGGAGATGCGCTCGGTGAGGACGATGTCCTCGGGCCGGGCGCGCAGGATCGCCTGCTTGTAGTCGTCGTGGGCGTGGCACTCGCGCGTGGCGATGAAGCGCGTGCCGAGCTGGACGCCGGCGTAGCCGAGGTCGAGCGCCCGCGCGAACGCCGCCGGGTCGCCGACGCCGCCGGCGCAGACGAGCGGCTTGCCGGTCGACGCGAGCTCGGCGTAGAGCTCGGCCGCCGCCTTCGTGCCGGCGTGGCCGCCCGCGTCCTTGTTGACGCAGATGAGGCCGTCGACGCCGCCCTCGAGCGCCTTGTCGGCCCACTTCCGCTCGGTCACGTCGTGGTAGACGATGCCGCCGGCGGCGTGGACCTTGTCGGCGACCCAGCGCGGATCGCCGAGCGCGGTGATGAAGAAGCGCACGCCCTCCTCGAGCGCGATGTCGACCCACTTCTTCATGCGGTCGGTGTAGACCGAGGACGACTTCTCGACGATCGCGTTGAACCCGATCGGCTTGTCGGTCTGCGCGCGGATCCAGCGGATGCCCTCGCGTAGCTCGCGCTTGTGCACGAACGACATCGAGATCGGCTGGATGATGCCGATACCGCCGGCGGCGGACACGGCCGCGACGAGCTCGGGGTTCGAGCACGGGTACATGGCGCCGCAGATGAGCGGCACCTCGATCCCGACCTGGCGGGTGAACGCGGTGGCGAGGCCCGACATCAGCGCAGCTCCGCGCTGGTCTTGCCGAGGACGCCGCGGGCGACGACCAGCATCTGGATCTGCTGGGTGCCCTCGAAGATGTCGAGGATCTTCGAGTCGCGCGCCCACTTCTCGACGAGCTCGCTCTCCTCGTAGCCGAGCGGGCCGAGGAGCTCGACGCACCGGAGCGTCACCTCGTTCGACACGCGCGCGGCCTTGGCCTTGGCCATCGAGGCCTCGAGCGAGTTGGGCATGCCGTTGTCGGCCATCCACGCCGCCTTGAGCGTGAGGAGCCGCGCCGCCTCGACCTCGGCCTCGAGCCGCTCGAGCTCGGTCTCGACGAAGGTGCCGCTCGCGCGCCCGCCGTCCGTCGGCGTGCCCGCCGCGCGCAGGAGCTCGCGCGTGCGCTCGAGCGCCGCCTTCGCGACGCCGATCGCCATGCCGGCGACGAGCGGGCGCGTGTTGTCGAACGTCTTCATGACGCCGGCGAACGCCTTCTTGGTGTCGATCTCCGGGCTGCCGAGGATGTTCTCCTTCGGGATGCGGCAGTCCTCGAACACGATCGTCGCCGTGTCGGAGGCGCGGATGCCGAGCTTGTGATCGAGGCGGGTGACGGTCATGCCCTTCGTGCCCTTGGGCACGAGGAACGCCTTGATCGCCGCGCGGCCGAGCGACGGATCGATCGACGCCCAGACGACGACGGCGCTCGAGCGCTCGCCGGCGGTGACGAAGATCTTCTCGCCGTTCAGCACCCACTCGTCGCCGTCGAGCCTGGCGGTGGCGCGGATCGCGGCGGAGTCGCTGCCGGCCGACGGCTCGGTGATCGCCATCGCGATCCAGCCGCCGCCGTACTTCGCCTTCTGCTCGGGCGTGCCGACCGCGGCGAGGGCGGCGTTGCCGAGGCCCTGACGCGGCAGCGTCAGCAGGAGGCCGACGTCGCCGCGGCACAGCTCGATCGTGCCGACGACCGTCGCCATGTTGGCGCCGTTCTTCGCGCGCTTCGGGTCGCCGCCCGCGGCGTCGTCCTTGCCCTTCTCGAGCCTGGCCGAGGCGCCGGCGCCGCTCTCGTTGAGGCCGTCGAGCAAGGACGCGAGGAAGTCGAGCTCCTTCGGGTAGGCGTGCTCCGCCGTGTCGTACTTGCGCGAGATCGGGCGGAAGACGTTGTCGGCGACCATCCGCGCCTGCTGCTGCAGGGCGACGTGCTTCCTGGAGATGTCGAGGTCGATCACAGCGCTCCCTCCATGACGGCGATCGCGCGCAGGTCGCGGTACCAGCGCTCGACGGGGTGGTCCTTGACGAAGCCGTGGCCGCCGAGCAGCTGGACGCCGTCGGTGCCGGCCTTCATGCCCTTGGCGGCGCACTGCACGCGCGCCAGGTTGGCCTCGCGGGTGATCGCCTTGCCCTGGTCGGCGAGCGCCGCCGCGCGATGGACGAGCAGCCGCATGCCCTCGAGCTCGATCGCGAGGTCGGCGATGAGGAACGCGACCGCCTGGCGGTGCGAGACCGGCTCGCCGAACGCCTTGCGCTCGTTGCAGTACGGGATGACGTACTCGAGCACGGCGCGGGCGCCGCCGACCGCCATCGCGCCCCACGCGACGCGCGAACGGTCGACGACCGTCTGCGCGTCGAAGCTTCCCCGAGCGTCCTCGCCGCCGAGGAGCGCGTCGTCGGGGACGAAGGCGCCGTCGAAGGCGAGCTTGCAGGTGCCGGCGGCGCGCAGGCCCATCGCGGGCTGCGGGGTGACCGTCACGCCGGCCGTGCCCTTCGGCACGAGGAAGAGGCGGGGGCCGGCGCCCTTGATCTCGGCGAGCACGAGGAAGAGCTCGGCGGTCTGGCCGAGCGGCACGAGCGACTTCTCGCCGAAGAGCTTCCAGCCGCCGGGCGCGCGCACCGCGCCGGTCTGCGGGCGGGCGGCGTCGCTGCCGGGGCGCGGCTCGAGC
>JAIOII010001587.1 GCA_019912685.1 Kofleriaceae bacterium | reverse complement strand
CGGCTGATCCCCGCGCAGGCGCGTGAGCACCTCCTCGGCGCGCGGGCGCCGGTCGGGATCGGCGCGCAGGAGCTCGCCGCACAGCGCGTCGAGGTCGCCCGGCACCGACACGAGCTGCGACGGCGGCGTCGGCTCGCGCTCGAGCTTGTGCATGAGCACCTCGATCGTCGTGCCCTCGAACGGCAGCCGCCCGGTGAGCGCCTCGTAGAGGATGCAGCCGACGGCGTACCAGTCGGCGGCGGGCCCGACCGGCCGCGACGCGGCCTGCTCGGGCGCCATGTACGCGGCGGTGCCGACGATCGACGGATCCGAGGCCTCGGGCGCGCGGCTCTCGGTGACGAGGCCGAAGTCGACGAGCACGACGCGCCCGTCGTGCGTCACCAGCACGTTCGACGGCTTGATGTCGCGGTGCACCTTGCCGGCCTGGTGCAGGGCGCCGAGGCCGCCGGCGAGCTGACGCAGGACGTCGCGCAGGCGATCGCGATCGCCGTCGATCCACGTGAGGACGTCGACGCCCTCGACCAGCTCCATCGTGTAGAACCAGTCGTCGTCGTCCTCGAGCAGCTCGCCGAGCGCGACCAGGTTGGGGTGGTGCAGGTCCTGGAGCGCGCGGAACTCGTGCTTGAAGCGGAGGAGCGTCTCGCCGCCGAGGTGACGCAGCGACTTGAGCGCCACGACCTCGCCGCGCTCGAGGTCGCGCGCGGCGTGCACCACCCCCATGCCACCCTCGCCGAGCAGGCGCAGCACCTCGAACCGCCCGTTCGCGAGCGACCGCCCCATGGCCTGGATCGTACCAGACCGGGCGCCGGCCTCATTCCTTCAATCCGGCGAACGCGTCACTCGTCGACCTGTCGGTAGAAAGCGCGGAATTCGCCGCGGCTCCGCGTCTTGGTCGCGACCGCGCCGTCACCGCCGCTCTCGCCGTCGAAGGAGTTGCCGTCGATCGTCTCGATCGTGTCGCCGTTGACCGCCGCGATGATGCAGTAGTGGTTGTTCTTCTCGAAGTTGCCGACGTCGCCGGGCTTCGGGTCCTTCGTCAGCTTCTTCATGTTGTCGACCCGGTTGCCGCTCATCCAGCCGCCCGAGTTGCCGCCGCCGCTCATCACCGCCCACGTCGCGAAGATGCCGCACCAGCTCGGCAGGCCGTTCGGGTTCGACGCGTCGCTGTTCTTGCCGTACTTCAGGTACTTCACGATCTGGGGCGGGAACGACGGCACCGCGACGCCGAAGATCTCCTGCAGGTGCTCCCAGCCGTGGCGCACGTGGTCGCCGGTCTCGTCGACGCCGCCCGACTTGTTGGAGAAGATGAGGCCGAGCTTGCTGCGCGCCTGGGCGACGATCGCGTCGCGCGTGCCCTTCCCGCTGGTCGCCGCCGGCTCCGTGCCCTCGCCGGGCGCCGTCGCGTTCCCCTCCGCCGGCGCCACCCACACGACCGAGGCCGCGCCGGCGGAGGGGAACGCGACGGCGCCCGGCTAGGGCACGGAGCCGGCGGCGACCAGCGGGAAGGGCACG
>JAIOII010001586.1 GCA_019912685.1 Kofleriaceae bacterium | reverse complement strand
CCGTCCGCCCCATGCCCATGCAAATGCCTGACGTCGACACCCGTCGATTCCTGTTCGCAAGCCTGCTGGTCGCCCTGGTGGCTGGCACGGCGTTCCTGCCCGGCCTGCCGGGCCCGCTCGAGCGCAAGGCGCCGTTCGGCGCCGCCATCGCCGTCCTCTGTGCGACGGCGCTCTGGGTCTGGCTGCGCTGCCGCGACGAGGCGCGCTACACGCCGTTCGTCTTCCGCGTCTTCGGGTGGGTCGCGGCCACCGTGTCCTTCGAGCTGGTCTACTTCCTCGGCGTGTTCTCGCCGACGCCCGTCGTCATCACGCTCGGCGTCACCTTCATCGGGCTCGGGCGCGATCGCCGCCACGCCCTCGTCGTCCCCATCTACGCCGTCGCCGGCTACGCGATCCTCGCCGGGCTCATCACCGCCGGCGTGATCGAGGACCACGGCGTCATCCGCGCGACCGATCTCACGATGATGACCAAGCTCTTCGGCACGGTGATGGTGCCCGTCGTCCTGCTCATGACGCTCGGGCTGGCGCGCCTGTCGCGGCGCACGCTCGAGGCCGCCGCCCACCGCAGCCACGAGGCGCTGCGCCTCGCCAACCAGCGCGAGGCCCAGCTCGCCGAGGCGCACCAGGAGGTCGAGGCGGTGCTGCGCGCCGGTCAGGGCCAGGAGGGCCGCTGGACGGGCGCGCACGCCGGCGCGTGGCAGCTCGCGCAGGTGATCGGCCGCGGCGCGATGGGCGAGATCTACGCCGCCCGCCACCGCGAGAGCGGCGATCCCGCGGCGGTGAAGCTCCTGCGCGAGGACGCCGCGGTCGACGAGCGCCTGCTCGAGCGCTTCGTGCGCGAGGGCGAGATCGCGAGCTCGCTCGCCGTGCCCAACGTCGTGCGCGTGTACGAGACCGGCCGCATCGACGGGCGCGCGCCGTACATGGCGATGGAGCTCCTCACCGGCGAGGATCTCGCGCGGCTCCTGCGCCGCGACCGCGTCCTCGGCCACGCCGACGTCGTCGCGCTCGCGCGGGACGTCGCGCGCGGCCTCGACGCCGCGCACGCCGCCGGCATCGTGCACCGCGATCTCAAGCCGCAGAACCTCTTCCTCGAGACGACCGAGTCCGGCGGCACGTGGAAGATCCTCGACTTCGGCGTGTCGACGCTCGTCGGCTCGACGGGGACGCTCACGCAGGCGGCGGTCGTCGGCACGCCGGGCTACATGTCGCCCGAGCAGGCGCGCTCGCTGCCCGTCGACCACCGCTGCGACGTGTTCGCGTTCGGCGCGGTGCTCTACCGCGTGCTCACCGGGCGGCCGCCGTTCTCGGGATCCGATACGCCGCAGATCCTCTTCGACGTCGTGTATCGCATGCCGGTGCGTCCCGGCGAGCTCGTCGACGGGCTCGCGGGCGACGTCGACCGCGTGCTCGCGATCGCGCTCGCGAAGCAGCCCGACGAACGCTTCGCGTCGGCAGGCGAGCTCGCCTCGGCGCTCGAGGTCGCGCTCGGCGGCTCGCTCGATCGCATCATTCGTTGGAGAGCCGACGAGTTGATCGCGCGCCACCCGTGGGGACGCTCCGCGGCGAGGTGACCCAGCGTCGGTCTGGTTGAACCTCTCCGTGCACTTTTTCGGTTGGCGACGCTCGGATCGATCGTACTATTCGCCTCCCCGAGAGAAGAGGCGTTCGCTGTACGAGCGCCGGAGCACACCACCAGACCCCTGGGCCCCTCGGTAGCACTCATGCGACTGTCCGCCGTCTTCGCCCGATGCACCGCCGCCATGCGCCGAACCGCCGGCAGGCTGGCGCGGGCCGTGGCGCGCACTGCACGGGTGGTCAGCGCGTCGGTGAAGAGCGCCGTTCGCGGCGCGGTCCGGATTGTGCGGACGCACTCGCGGATCGCCGCGCCGCTCTTCGCGGCGGCCTGCAGCCGCGCCGACGTCCCACCGTCGGCGCAGGCCGCACCCGTCGACCAGGCGCACCAGCGCGCCGTGGCGGCTCCCGTCGAGAAGGCGGCCGCGACGGACGCGGCCGAGCCGCGCCTCGGCACGTTCCACATGACGCTCTACCACGTCGCCGACGAGGAAGAGGTCGCGAAGACCGCGCCCAAGCGGAAGAAGAAGGGCTCGAAGTCCGACGACGTGATGGTGAAGGTCCACAACGACGCGACCGCCGAGGCGACGATGGCCGCGGGCGTGCCCGACCTCGTCCCCATCTACGATCGCAAGTGCAACGTCCTGACCAACGTGTCGCGCCCGTTCGCGGCGCAGCTGGCCCTGCAGGGCACGGGCCGCCTCCGTGACGGCCGCCTCCTGAACGTCGCCGGCAAGTGCAGCTGCCCGCGGCGGCCGTGCTTCCACGTCCTGCCCAAGCACCGCAAGTGGGGCATGGGCGGGAGTGGCCAGCCGCTCGAGCCCTTCCGCACGGTCGCCGTCGATCCCAAGCGGGTCAAGCTGGGATCGTTGCTGTACATACCAGCGCTCGACGGCGTTCGCATGCCGGGCCGCGCGCCCGTCGGTGGCTTCATCCACGACGGCTGCGTCGTCGCCGGTGACACCGGCGGCGGCATCCAGGGCTCGCAGCTCGATCTCTTCGTCGCGCGACGTGCGTACGTGCACGCCCTCGCCCGCCGCGGCGGCAGCCACGGCTGGCTGAAGAAGCTCGACGTCTTCGACGGCAGCACGCGCTGCACGCGCCGGGGCGGCAAGGTCTCGCGCTCCGCCGCCGGCAGCATCTAGCGCGCCCCGGCGCTGTCCGGAAACCGGACACGATGGCGTGGCCGCTCGTGGCATCCTCGCCGCCATGCTGCTCACCCGCGCCGAGGCCACGAGCTACCGCGAGACGTCGCTGCACGCCGACGTCATGTCGTTCATCGCCGCCCTCGCCGCCCGCGGCGACGCGCGGCTGCACGTCACCGGCTTCGGCTGGAGCCCCGAGGGCCGCGAGCTGCCGCTGCTCGTGCTC
>JAIOII010000160.1 GCA_019912685.1 Kofleriaceae bacterium | reverse complement strand
GCTCGGCCGCTCGTGCGGCATGCCGGAGAAGACGGCGTGGTTCCTCTCGCTCGGCTATCCCATCGCCGCGGCGGGCGTCGCCGTGCGCGCGATGAAGCCGCGCGACGCCAACGCGCGCTGGCTCGTCGTCGCCGGCGCGGTGCTCGTCGTGATCGGCATGGCGCTCCCCCACACCGACGCCCGCCCGCACCTGCCCGCCGAGTTCCAGCTCGTCCGGCACGACCGCGACCTCTTCGACCAGAGCATCCTGACCGCGTCGCTCGACGGGTTCGGCCACCACCTCGCGATCCGCTTCCTCTCGATCTGGAACCTCTTCGGCATGGCGCTCGTCGTGGCCGCGGCCGGGCTGTCGATCGCGGCGCCCAAGGGGCCGTGGGACACCTTCGGCCTCGTCCTGCGGCCGATGGGCATGGCGCTCGCCTTCATGATCCCGCTCACCATCGCGCTCCACATGATCAACATCATGGGCGCGCCGACGTTCGACGAGCTCTACGGCTACGGCAGGTACCTCACGTGGGACGAGTTCTCCGACGCGCTCTTCGCCGGACGCGCGCGCATGGTCGTGCTCACGATCCCGGCGGCGATCTGGGCGGTGGGCGGGCTCGCGGGCCTCTGGGCGACCGTGGTCGCCCCCAGCGTGCGGGCCGCTACAGGCGGACCCGCTCGAAGTGCGTGAGCTCCGCGAAGCGGTCGAAGCGCGCCTGGATCTTCTCGGCGTCGAGGCCGCGCAGGCCGTCGACCGAGAACTGCTCGACGGCGAACGACGCCATCACGCTGCCGACGATCATCGCGGTGCGCACGGTGCGCGGCTCGAAGTTGCCGGCGTACGCGAGGTAGCCCATGAAGCCGCCGGCGAAGCTGTCGCCCGCGCCGGTCGGGTCGCGCACGTCCTCGAGCGGTAGCGCCGGCACGCCGAACACGCCGCCTGGGTAGAAGAGGAGCGCGCCCGCGTCGCCGCGCTTGATGACGACCGACGTGGGTCCCATCTTGAGGATGCGCGCGGCGGCCTTGGTCAGGTTGTGCTCCTCGGCGAGCTGGCGCGCCTCCTCGTCGTTGAGGAGCAGCGTGTTCACGCGCGCGAGCGTCTTCATGAGCTCGACGCGATGACCGCCGATCCAGAAGTTCATCGTGTCGAGGGCGACGAGGAGCGGTCGCTCGGCCTGCTCGACGACGTCGCGCTGGAGCGTCGGGTGGATGTTGCCGAGGAAGACGAGGTCGGCCTTGCGCTGGCGGGCCGCGAGCTGGGGCTGGAACGTCGCGAACACGCCGAGGCGCGTGTCGAGGGTCTCGCGGGTCGCGAGGTCCGGGGCGTACTTGCCGACCCAGTGGAACGTCTCGCCCGCCTTCTGCTCGATGCCCGAGGTGTCGATGCCGAGCTCGGTCATCTCGTCGATGTGGCGGGCCGGGAAGTCGTCGCCCACGACGGCCACGACGCTCACGTCCTTGGTGAAGTACGACGCCGCGCGCGCGATGAACGACGCCGAGCCGCCGAGCAGGTCGCGGTGCATGCCGAAGGGACCGTCGATGTCGTCCAGCGCGACCGAGCCGACGACGAGGATGGAGCGGTGGGCGCTGTTGTGCTTCATGGGCGCACGCCGTGTACCATTCCGGCCCGTGCCGGCGCTGGCGGAGCGGCTGGGCGAGCTCGAGCGCGCGTGTAG
>JAIOII010001585.1 GCA_019912685.1 Kofleriaceae bacterium | reverse complement strand
CGATGATGCCGCCGCCCGCGATGGCGCCGGCGGCTCAGGCCGCGGCCTGGGGCACCGCGGTGTCGGTCAACCGCGACGGCAGCGACGGCGAGCGCTTCCCGCTCGCGGGCGAGTACGTGATCGTCGGGCGCGCCGGCGCCGACGTCGCGTTCGATCAGGATCGCTTCCTCGCGCGACACCACGCGCGCCTCGAGCAGACCGCCGACGGCTGTCGCGTCGTGCCGCTCGACACGCAGAACGGCGTGTTCCGCAAGATCGACGCGCCGGTCGAGCTTCAGCACGGCGCGACCGTGCTCGTCGGCCGCGAGGTGCTGCGCTTCGAGAAGGTCGATCCCGACGAGAAGGCGCCCGATCCGCTCGTGCGCCACGGCGTGGCGCTGTTCGGCTCGCCGCCGCGCGAGCCGTGGGGACGCCTCTTGCAGATGCTGCCGTCGGGCGGCGTGCGCGACGTCCGCCACATGTGGGACGACGAGATCACGATCGGCCGCGAGGAGGGCGACCTCGTCTACTCGGACGACGCGTTCCTCTCGCGCCGCCACTGCACGATCGGCTGGGACGGCAGCCGCGCGGTCATCACGGATCTCGGCAGCTCCAACGGTACGTTCGTGCGCCTCGCGGGCACGACCACCGTGAAGCACGGCGAGCACGTGCGCATGGGCGATCAGCTCTTCCGCATCGAGCTGCGCCGGTAACCCTTCCACCGTGACGCGAGCTCTCGTCGCCGGCGCGTCGGACATCGGGCGCATCCGCGAGCGTAACGAGGACTCGTTCGCCGTCGGCGATCTCGACGCCGGCGAGCTCTGGGACGGCGATGGCCCGCTCGAGACGTCGGGGCCGCGCGGCGCGTTCGTGATCGTCTGCGACGGCATGGGCGGCGCGGTCGGCGGCGAGGTCGCGTCCGAGCTGGCGACGCGCGCCGCGTGGCGCGATCTCGCGAGCGCGCAGGCGACCGACGATCCGCAGGTGTTCGCGCGCCTCCTCCGCCGCGCCGTGCGCGCCGCCAACCAGCGGGTGTGGGACGAGGCGCGGCGCGAGCCGACCCTGCGCGGCATGGGCACGACGCTGTCGGCCGCGGGCATCGCCGGGCGGCACCTCGTCGTCGCGCAGGTCGGCGACAGCCGCGTCTACGTGCACCGCGCCGGCGTGCTGACGCAGGTGACGCGCGACCAGACGCTCACGTCGGCGCTCGTCGGCGCCGGCAAGCACACCGAGGCGGAGGCCGAGGCGCTCGCCGGCGGCGCGACGATCCTGCAGGCGCTCGGCGTCGCCGACGACGTCGAGCCGTCGCTCTCGATCGTCGATCTGCGCAAGGGCGATCGCGTGCTCGTGTGCTCCGATGGGCTCTACACGCAGCTCGGCGCCGCGACCATGGAGGCGATCCTCGACGGGCGCAAGGGACCCGACGCGATCGCCACGTCCCTGTGCGAGGCGGCGCGCGCCGCCGGCGGCGCCGACAACATCACCGCGATCGTGCTCTTCGCCGTCGGCGACGAGCTCCCCGCCGCGACGTCGGTCGACGATCTGCCGCGCTTCGTCGAGTTCGATCCGCGCGAGGAGGGCGAGCGCGCGCTCACCTCGACGTCGTACGTCGCGCGCGGCGAGCCGGCATCGGCGACGATCCGGGCCCGCCGGTCGTGCCGGCGACGGGCCAGCACGCGGCCGCGCGGCACGACCGCGTGCTGGCC
>JAIOII010001584.1 GCA_019912685.1 Kofleriaceae bacterium | reverse complement strand
AGATCCTCGCCGTGCTCGCGACGGGCTCGCCCAACTGGTACGCCGAGCAGCGCTTCGGCGCAGCGGGCGACAACGCGGAGCGCGGCCTCGCGCTCGTGCGCGCCCGCGGCAAGGTCCCGGGCGCGCCGCGCGAGCGCCGCTTCCTCGTGTCGGCGCTCCAGTCGTACTTCTTCAACCGCTGGCTCGCCGACCGGATCACGGACGGGCTCCTCCACGACGTCGTCGCCGGCGATCTGCTGCAGAAGCGCGCCAGCGGCGGCACGTTCGTGTCGACCGAGCCCGACGTCGATCGCGCGCGCGTCGCCGCCGGCGAGATCGTCGTGACCGGGCCGATGTTCGGCTCGGCGATGCGCGGCCCGCCCGACGGGACGCCGGCGCACGCCCGCGAGGCGAAGATCCTCGACGCGTTCTCGCTCGGGCCCGCCGACTTCCATCCGCTGCGCCAGATCGCCGAGGGCACGCGCCGCCAGGCGACGATCCTCCCCGGTGACCCGGCGGTCGAGGTCGTCGGCGACGCCCCCGACGCGATCCGCGTGACCTTCACGCTACCGGCCGGCGCTTACGCGACGGCCGTGATGCGCGAGCTCCAGAAACTGGGAGAAACTGAGACCGGCCCATGAACCTGACCCAAGCAATCGTCGACTTCGCACTCCTCGGCGCCGAGTGGGTGATGTGGCTCCTCGTCGTGCTCTCGGTGATCTCGATCGCCGTGATGGTCGACCGCGCCATGTGGTTCCGCGGGCGCGAGACCGACACCGTCGCCGCGCGCGACCAGGTCCGCGCCGCGTTCGCCGGCGGTGACATCGGCGCGCTGGCCAAGAGCTGGAAGGCGTCGCCGTCGATCGCGCTCCAGGTCGCGGCGCGAGGCCTCGAGGCGGTCGGGGGCGGCGCGGCGGCCGCCGCCGAGGCGATGCACGGCGAGCGCGTGCGCTGGAAGAACGACGCCGACAAGAACCTCATCGTGCTCGGCACGCTCGGCAACAACGTGCCGTTCGTCGGCCTCTTCGGCACCGTGCTCGGCGTCATCAAGGCGTTCGAGGACCTCAAGAAGGAGGGCGCCGCCGGCGAGGAAGCGGTCATGCGCGGCATCGCCGAGGCGCTCGCGGCCACCGCGATCGGCCTCCTCGTCGCGATCCCGGCCGTCGTCGCGTTCAACTACTTCGGCCGCCGCGTGAAGGTGCTCCTCGGCGGCGCCGACGAGCTCGCCCACGCCGTACTCTCCGGTGCGCACGCCAGCGAGGACGCGAAGAAGGGCGGCGCCTGATGGCCGGCGGCAGCCTCTACTCGGACGGCGACGACGACGCGATCACCGACATCAACGTGACGCCGTTCGTCGACGTCGCCCTCGTCCTGATGATCATCTTCATGGTCACCGCCCGCCTCATCGTCGCGCGCGGGGTCGAGGTCGAGAAGCCCAAGTCGCCGGTCGGCGACGATCTGAAGGGCACGATCCTCGTCACCGTCGACGCGAGCGCGACGCTCTACGTGATGGGCGAGAAGCAGCGCGATCGCTACGCCGCGCGCGCCGCGATCGAGAAGCTCGCCAAGGAGCAGAAGGAGCCGCGGGCGATCATCGCTGGTGACACCAAGGTCGCGTACGGCGCCATCTTCATGGCGATCGAGGTCACGAAGTCGGCGGGAGTCGAGACCATCGCGCTCGCGAATGATCCCTTGCCCGAGGGCCAGATCCCGGTCATTCCCAAGTAAGGCATGGCGTCGTCGCAGTCCCAGTCGACCTTGCCGCTGGCGATCGCGGGCACGCTCGCCGTGCACCTTCTCGTCGCGGTCCTGGTCGACGTGGCCTCGGTCGTCGGGCGCGACGAAGAGAAGAAGGAGATCGCCAAGCTCTCCCTCGTCGACATCAAGTCGATCCCCGAGCCCCCGCCGCCGCCTCCCCCCGATGACAGCGCCCCGGTGGTCGACACGACGCCCGACGTCCCGCCACCGGTGACCCGGCCGATCCGGACGCCGAGAGCGGCCGAGACCTCCCGGCCGGCACCGAAGAGCGACACGCCACCTACACCCACCATCACGCCGCCCGCG
>JAIOII010001583.1 GCA_019912685.1 Kofleriaceae bacterium | reverse complement strand
CCGCGCGCGAGCTCCTGGTGACCTCCGAGGTCGACATGGTCGCCGCCGGCGACGACGTGATCGCCGACTACGTCGCGTCGGGCGAGTGGCGCGGCAAGGCCGGCGCCTACGCCGTGCAGGGCATCGCCGCCGCGCTCGTCTCGTCCGTGCGCGGCGGCGATGCCCTGCACGGCGTAGGCGCCGGCCTTGCCGCGCCACTCGCCCGACGCGACGTAGTCGGCGATCACGTCGTCGCCGGCGGCGACCATGTCGACCTCGGAGGTCACCAGGAGCTCGCGCGCGGCGCCGGGCCCGACGAGACACACCGCGGTCGAGACCCGATGGGTCCGCCCGACGAGCCGGCGCAGCATCGCCACCGCCTCGGCGTCGTCGGCGGCCTTGCCCAGCACGACGCCGTCGAGCTCGACGATCGTGTCGGCGGCGAGCACGAAGTCACCGGCGTCGCGCGCGCACGCCGCTGCCTTCTCGGCGGCGACGCGGCGCACGTACGCCAGCGGCGGCTCGCCGTCGTGCTGGCGCTCGTCGATGTCCGACGGGCGGACGACGGCATCCACGCCGACGCGCGCCAGGAGCTCGCGGCGACGTGGAGAGGCGGAGGCGAGGAGCAACATCGCGCGGTCTTTTAGCACCGACCGCGCGCGCTCGCGCGCTCGTTACTGGCCGGGGTACCCGCCGCCCTGCGGCGGATAGCCTCCGCCACCCTGCGGCGGATAGCCTCCGCCCTGCGGCGGCGCCCCCCCGCCACCTTGTGGCGGATAGTGTCCACCACCCTGCGGCGGATAGCCTCCACCTTGCGGCGGGTAGCCACCGCCCGGCGGCGGATAGCCACCTCCGCCCGGCGGATAGCCGCCGGGCGGCTGCGGTCCGCCCATGCCCTTCTTGCCGAGCAGCGCCTTGAGCTCGTCGTACGCCGCCGGCGCCGTCACCATCAGCACGCCGAAGAACGCGACGACGGGCAGGAGCACGTGCGCGAAGCCGAGGATGTTGTTGAGGAACTTCTCGTCACCGTGGACGAGCTTCGCCAGGAGCAGGAGGACCGGCTGGAGACCGAGCCAGCCGAGCAGCACCGCGGTGACCGCGGGCGCGAGCGCGTCGACCGCCGCCAGCGCGGGCACCTTGTTCGCCGGCACGACGAACGCGAAGCACGCGAGGCAGAGGAGCGAGACCAGGAAGAAGATCAGGTTGTGGATGCCGAACAGCGCGCCGGCCTTGAACGAGAAGAACACGCCGAAGCTGTTGAAGAACATCAGCATCGTCAGGCCGGCGCCGACCGCGATCACGATGCGGGCGATCTGATCCTGCGGCTGCGCGAGCCGGGCCAGGAGCCCGAAGCACAGGGTCGCGTAGCCGAGCGAGTACAGCCACAGCATGTCCCACATGTCCTTCGCCGCCATCATCGCGTCGCGATCGCGCTTGGCGGCGAGCGTCTCCATCGACGCGAAGAACGTCGTGAAGCCGCCGGCCCGCGTGATCGCGATGCCGAGCAACGCGACGCCGAACGGGAGCCACTGCAGTACGATCGGCGGGATGTTCTTCCGCATGTCGGGCGGCGCGGCCGTCAACAAGAGGTAGACCGCGCCCGCGATGAGCGGCCAGACGACCTGCGAGAAGATCATCTTGTCGCCGTCCATGCCGCGCATGTCCCACGACATCTGCGTGGGCGACAGCTGCCACGGCACGAACACCGCCGCGATGAGCGCGATGCCGGCGATGAGCATGAGCGACTTCTGGACGCTCACGTCACGGAGCGTCGAGAGCGGGACGCCGAACAGCGTGCCCGGCCTCGACTGCGGCAGGCGACGCGCGAGATCGTCGAGCGGGCCCGGCAGATCCTGCTGCGGCGCCGCGAACGGATCGTAGCCCGGCGGCGGCGCGCCCGGGGGCGCGTTCATCGCCGGCGCGCCGTACGGCGCGGGTCCACCC
>JAIOII010001582.1 GCA_019912685.1 Kofleriaceae bacterium | reverse complement strand
CCGCCACCACCGCTCCACGCCTCGCCGCGGCCGCTGCCGCGCGGTCACGGCGTCCCGATCCCGGTGCCGTCGACGCCGCCGGTGCGCGTGCCGCGCCCGACCGGCCTGCCCCAGGGCAAGCAGGTCGCCGGGCGCTACGAGATCCTCGAGCGCATCGGCCAGGGCGGGATGGGCAAGGTCTACAAGGTCAGCCACACCCAGCTCGGCAAGGTCTTCGCGCTCAAGGTGATCGGCGAGAACCTCGCCGACACCGACGACGCGCGCGAGCTCTTCTACCGCGAGGCGCGCCTCGCGAGCTCGGTCAACCACCCCAACATCACGTCGGTCGTCGACTTCGGCGAGGACGCCGGCCTCGGCGCGTTCATGGTGATGGAGCTCGTCGAGGGCGAGCCGCTCGCCAAGATGCTGCACCGCGAGACGCGGCTCGGCGTGCGCGTCGCCTGCGAGATCATCCTGCAGGTCGCCGACGCGCTCCACTACGTGCACGGCAAGGGCATCGTGCACTGCGACATCAAGACCGAGAACCTCCTGGTCAGCGAGCAGCAGGGCACGAAGCGCCGCCAGATGGTGGTGAAGCTCCTCGACTTCGGGCTCGCGCGCTCGCTCGCGAGCGGCCGCGGCTCCGGGCCGCTCTCGGGCACCCCGCACTACGTCGCGCCCGAGCGCATCCGCGGCGACGCCGCGTCGCCCTCGTCGGACATCTACGCGCTCGGCATCCTCTTCTACGAGATCGTCACCGGCCACGTGCCGTGGGACGGGCCGGTCTCGCAGATCCTCCACGGTCACCTCGACGAGACGCCGACGCCGCCGTCGAAGCTCGTGCCCGGCGGCCTCGATCCCGCGCTCGAGAACCTGATCCTGCACGCGCTCGCCAAGGAGCCGGCCAAGCGCCACCGCGACATGGCGGCGTTCATCTACGAGCTGCGCACGGTGATGGACATGCTCGGCTTCGGGCGGCGCGGGCGGCGCGGCGGCGGCCCGGGCAAGCGCGTCGTCATCGAGCGCAGCAAGAACGAGCGCGACGCGCTGGTCGCGCGCGCGTTCGAGTCGTGCCGGCTGCCGCTCGCGCTGGTGACGCCGCAGGGGCTCGTGCTCGTCGCGAACGCGGCGTTCGGGCGCTTCGTCATGGGCGTCTCCGTCGAGGTCGAGGGCCTCACCGTCCAGTCGACGCCGCTCGCCAGCGCGTGGGAGGCGTTCGAGTCCGACCTGGCCAAGGCGGTCGGCGGCGGCGCGGTGCGCCGGATCCTCGAGATCGAGGTGGAAGGACGCCCTCGCCAGCGGCTGCTCATGTGGCTCGATCCGGCGGGTGACGGCTCGGTGTTACTCGGGGTCCAGCCGATCGAGATCACCTGACGCGGGACCTCTGCTAGGGTCCGCGGCATGAGGCACATCCGCCTGACCTGCGCGGCTGCGGTCGCGCTCCTTCTCGGCGGGCTCGCCACGGCCCACGCCGAGGACCCGAAGATCCCCCACGAGCGGTACACGCTGCCCAACGGCCTCGAGGTGATCCTCGCGCCCGACCCGAGCGTGCCGCTCGTCGCCGTGAACGTCTGGTACCACGTCGGCTCCGGCCACGAGGTCTACGGCAAGAGCGGCTTCGCCCACCTGTTCGAGCACATGCTGTTCCAGGGCTCGAAGCACGTCGGCGAGGACAAGCACTTCGAGACGCTCAAGGTCATCGGCGGCGACAGCGTCAACGGCACGACCAACCCCGACCGCACGAACTACTTCGAGGTGGTGCCGTCCAACCGGCTCGACACCGCGCTCTGGCTCGAGAGCGATCGCATGGCGTACCTCTTGCCGACGCTCACCCAGACGAGCCTCGACAACCAGATCGAGGTCGTGCGCAACGAGCGGCGCCAGCGCTACGACAACGTGCCGTACGGCAAGGCGCGCTTCGCGCTCTACGAGGCGCTCTACCCCGAGAAGCACCCGTACCGCTACCTGACGATCGGCAAGCACGAGGACCTCGCGAGCGCGTCGCTCGACGACGTGATCGGGTTCTTCAAGACGTGGTACGTGCCGGCCAACGCGACGCTCACGATCGTCGGCGACTTCGAGCCGGCGGTCGCGAAGCGACAGGTCGAGCAGTGGTTCGGCTCCTTGCCGGCGAGCAAGAAGCCGACGGTCGTGCACGTGCCGCCGCCGAAGCCGCGCGCCGAGCGCCGCACCGTCGACGACACGTTCGCCAAGCAGCGCCAGATCACCTGGGCGTGGCACAGCCCCGCGAACTTCGCGCCCGGCGACGCCGAGCTCGAGGTGCTGGCCCACGCGCTCTCGCGCGAGGGCACCGGCCGCCTCTACAAGGCGCTCGTCCACGACAAGCAGCTCGCGACGAGCGTGAGCGCCTACCAGGGGGGCGCCACGTTCTCGGGCATCTTCGCGGTCTCGGTGACCCTGCGCGGCGACGCCGACCTCGCGGCCGTCGAGGCGATCGTCGCCGAGGAGCTCGCGCGCGTGCGCAAGCAACCGCTCGATGCCAGGGAGCTCGCGCGCGTCGTCACCCAGCGCGAGGCGCAGGCGATCTGGGGCCTCGAGGGCCTGATGATCCGCGCCAACCGCCTCCAGTCCTACAACCACTACCTCGGCGATCCCGACAAGCTGTCGTGGGACCTCGAGCGCTACCGCGCCGTGACCCCGGCGGCGGTGCAGGCCGCCGCCACCGCGTACATCGACCTCGACCGGCCGGTGGTGATCGTCACCATGCCGGCCGCCGCGCCCACCGGAGGTGCCAAGTGATCGCCATGAAGCGCATCGCCCTCGTCGCCCTCGCCCTCGTCACCGCGTGTGGTCCCAAGGCGGCGCCGCCGCCGGCGCCGATGCCGCCCGCGCCCATCGCCGAGCCGACGCCGACGTCACCACCGCCCACCCCGGAGCCCGCGCCCGTGACCCAGACCGCCCAGCCGCAGGAGCTCGCCTTCCCCGACGAGCCGTTCCGCGCCGAGCAGCCCAAGGCCGGCGCGCCGCGTCCGTTCCGCCTGCCCCAGGTGCAGACGTTCAAGCTGAAGAACGGCATCGCGGTGTACCTCGTCGAGCAGCACACGCTGCCGATCGTCAGCCTCGATCTCTCGTTCGACGGCGGATCGATCTCCGATCCGGTCGGCAAGGAGGGCCTCGCCTCGGTGTGCATGGCGATGATGAGCGAGGGCACGGCGAAGCTCGACAAGCTCGCCTTCAGCGAGGCGCTCGCCGACGTCGCGTCGAGCGTGTCGTCGTACGCCGGCGGCGACACGCAGGGCGTGTCGATGTCGTCCCTGTCGAAGCACCTCGACACGACGTTCGCGCTGTTCGTCGACACGCTGCGCACGCCCGGCTTCCGCGCCGAGGACCTCGACCGCATGATCAAGCGTCGCCTCGAGGGCCTGAAGCAGCAGAAGGGCAACCCCGACGCGATCGCGTCGCGCGTCTCGGCGCCCGTCATGTACGGCGACACGCACCCGTACGGCCGCATCGTCACCGAGGCGTCGTTGCAGGCGATCACGCTCGACGACTGCAAGGCCTATCACGCCAGGCAGCTCGAGCCGGGCGGCGCGCGCCTCTTCGTCGTCGGCGACATGACCGCGGCGCAGATCCGCGAGCGCTTCGACGGCCCGGCGCTCGCGGGATGGACCGGCAAGGCGCCGGCCTTGCCCAGGCTGAAGAAGCCGGCGCCGCCCAAGGCCCGCATCTTCTTCGTGCACGTGCCGGGCGCGGCGCAGTCGCAGATCGCCCTCGCCCACTTCGGTCCGATGCGCAACGCGCCCGACTACTTCCCGACCGCGATCACGGGCGCGATCCTCGGCGGCGGCTTCACCAGCCGCATCAACATGAACCTGCGCGAGGGCAAGGGCTACACCTACGGCGCCCGCGGCTTCTTCAACTACAGCCGGCAGTACGGCATGTTCTCGGCCGGCGCCTCCGTGCGCTCGGACGCGACCTACCAGTCGATCCTCGAGCTGCAACGCGAGGTGCGCGCCCTCGAGCGCGGCGAGCTGCCGGCGACCGAGGCCGAGCTCGAGCGGGAGCGCAACAGCGCGGTGCTCGGCCTGCCGTCGCGCTTCGCGACCGCGGGCGCGTCGCTCGGCATGTTCCGCAGCCTCGTCTACTTCGGCCTGCCGCTCGACTACTGGACGAGCTACTCGACGAAGGTGGAGAAGGTCACACCGGCGCAGGTGAAGGCCGCGGCCCGGAAGCACCTCCGCTCGAAGGACGCCGTGTACGTCGTGGTGGGAGACGGGGACGCGCCGATGATCGTCCGGGAAGACGGCAAGGACGTGCCGTTCGTCGTGGACGGGAAACCCGTGACGTTGCGCGACGCGCTCGCGCGGCTCGCGGCCGAAGAGACGCTCGGCAAGGGCGGCATGCTCGTGCTCGACGCCGACGGCAAGCCGATCTCCTGACATCAGCGCCGCGTGTGTGTGGGCAGGGTGCTGCCCCACCGTTAACTCGCTTTTGATTGTGCTCCTGCGCGAAGCGGCGCAAGGATGATCGTAGGAGCACCCTCCCATGTTCCGAAGGCGTCTGGGACGACGTCAGCGCGGTAGCGCGCTCGTCGTCTGCCTCATCGTTCTCACCGGTCTCATCGCGCTCGGCGGCCTGACGATCCTGGCCGTCCAGGGTGGCATCAGCGCCGCCGGTCACGCGCGCCATCGATCGACCGCGCTCTACGCCGCCGAGAGCGGCGCCGCGGCGGCGATGGACTACCTGCGGCGCAACGTCGACACCACGACGAAGTGGAGCGCGCTGGTCGAGCCGAACAACGTCGCGCCGCAGATGCCGGTGGACATCGTCGGCAACGGCGCGCCGCCCGGCGACGCGCGCAACCTGTTCACGGCCGACATCCGGGCCTGGTACGAGGTCGAGATCCTCAACAACCGCGACGACGACGGCTACGCCGCCGGCGACGACAACGACGGGCGCGTCGTGATCCGCGCGACCGGTCACGGCCCGAACGGAACCGTCGCGCAGGTCGAGTGGCAGGTCGGGGTGCAGGTCACCGGCGCCGGCGGGCGCCCCTGTCCGGGTTACGGACAGAAGGGCCTCGCCGAGGACGGCGCCGGGCGCAACGACTGCCTCACCAACATCGTCGCGACCGACGTCGCGACGTACTCGCCAGGGAGCACGCCATGAGCATGGTCGCGGTCGTCCTCGCGGCGCAGCTCGTCTGTCCGCAGACCTCGTCGCCGACCGACTGGTCGGGCAGCGTGCTCGACAGCGGCACGGAGGTGAAGAACGGCGTCGTGTACGACACGAGCGGCGCGAAGCTGCGGCTGCAGGGCGCGGCCGGCATCTTCAAGTCGACGGCGCTCGGCATCAGCGACCTCACCGTGTACGCCGCGGTCGCCGACTTCGACCGCGACACCTGGCCCGACTTCGTCGGCGTCGGCGAGACCCAGTCGTTCATCCGCATCTACCGGAACCGCACCTTCGACAACCCGGCCCCCGACTGGGACGATCCCAGCTCGGTGCGCACGCCGAAGTTCGTGATGGTGCGCGAGCTCCAGTGGTCGTCGAACGTGCAGCGCTACCGCCCGACGGCGGCCGCCGACTTCAACGGCGACGGCTGGCCCGACGTGTTCGTCGCCGAGGCGTCGCCGGGCGCCGATCCGGGCAACGCGCGCCTCTGGCTCAACCAGGCGTCGAACGACGCGTCCGGCAACCCGCGCTTCCAGTCCGCCTACAACGCGATGGCCTCGGGCACCTCGCCGTCGGCGCTCGGCGCGCAGGCGTGGTCGGGGACGAGCATCCAGGCCCTCGACTACAACGGCGATCGCAAGATCGATCTGCTGGTCGGCAGTGGCTACAACAACGGCACGATCCGCATCTTCCTGAACACGTGCACGACCGCGAGCGGCGCCCAGCCGGCGGCGCCCGCGCCGCTGCGGTGCGGCAACAACCCGACGTTCACGTACGCGTCGACCCTCATCACCAACATGGGCTTCTCCGGGTCGGCGGACCTCGCGGTGTTCGCCTACGAGGACGTCGACAACGACGGCCGCCGCGATCTCGTCGCCGGCGCGCCGGCCTGCTGCGGCACCGCCTCCCAGCGCCTGCGCCTGTGGAAGGGCGTCGACGGCGGCGGCATCAACACCGGCAGCTACCAGAGCATCACGTTCCAGGGCGGCGCGACGTCGGTCTTCGTCGCCGACTTCTCGGGCGATGGCAAGAAGGACCTCATCGTCGGCACCGACAACTGGAACTACAACAGCGGCAACGGCGGGGCGAGCCGCTACTGGGTGAACAACGGCACGGGCACGCCGTTCACCGGGGCGGGCACCGTCCTGACCAGCCCCGGCAACCCGACGATCGACTTCGACGTCGGCTTCGTCTTCGACTACGACCAGGATCCGAACGGCACCCCCGACGTGATGCTCGCCGACGGCAACCACACGTCGAGCTTCTACGTCTTCGCCAACCGCGTCGTCAGCCAGTACGTCGAGTGCGGCGACGTCGCCTCGGGCACGATCGATCTCGGCGCGCTCGCCGGCTCGGAGCTCGTCGTGACCGCGGCGCGCATCGATCCCGAGTACTACCTGAACGGCGGCACGATGCGCTTCTTCGTCTCGAACGAGGAGCCGCCCAACTGGATCCAGGCGACCGACTGCGGCGACGGCTCCGGTGACCTGTGCGCGAGCTTCCCGCGGCCGGTCGGGCGCGAGGTGCGGTGGAAGGTCGAGATGTGCTCGAACTCCACGCAGACCCGCACGCCCGAGCTGCGACAGGTCGAGATGACGTTCGATTACACGGAGGCCAAGGAGTACTTCCGCGCCGGCGTCACGGTGAACGACGGCGTCGCGTACCTCGGCGGCTTCCGCCAGCCCGGCGATCGCGGCCACTTCTACGCCGTGAGCGCCGCGCTCGACACGACGTACTGGGACGCGGCGACCGCGATCGACTCGATGGCGGACGGCGCCCGCCAGATCTACACGGCGAGCGAGGCCGGCAACGTGCGCCTCGACTTCACCGTCGCCAACGCCGGGCAGAGCCAGCTCCAGGACGTGCTCGACGCCGCCGACGCCGCCCAGGCGGCGAGCGTGATCGCCTGGGTGCGGAGCGCGCGCTTCGGCGTCGGCAACGACGGCATCCCGCTGTCGCGGCTCGGCGCGGTCGAGACCTCGACGCCGGCGATCCTGACGAAGCCGGCGATCCCGATCTGGTACTCGTACGCGTCGCCCGGCGACCGCGGACGTCACGTCGCGTTCCAGCAGCAGAACCAGGATCGGCGCAGCCTCGTCTTCTTCGGCGCCAAGGACGGCATGATCCACGCGATCGAGACCAACCCGACGGCGATCACTGCGTCGCCGAGCGGGCGCGAGGCCTGGGCGTTCATCCCGCCGAAGACCGCCGGCGGGCTCGTCGCCGACTACACGGCCAGCGTCTCGTCGGGCACGACGCAGGTGAGCGCCTACCCCGACGGCTCGCCGACGCTCGTCGACTACCGCCGCACCAACGGCGTGTGGGCGACCGCGCTCATCGCCGGCGCCGGCAACGGCGGCAAGAGCATCGTCGCGCTCGACGTCACGCGCACCGTGCAGCCGGACACCGGCGCGATCCTCGGCCCGACGCCGCTCTGGACCGCGACGCCGGGCGACGCCGACGCGGGGCAGGGCCACGCCAAGCCCGCGGTCGCGCGCGTCTACGTCGGGGGCGTCGAGCGCTACTTCGTCCTCGCGGCGACCGGCCTCGCCTACGACAACCCGGTGGCGCCGTGGCAGAAGGGGCGCGTGGTGGCGGCGTACGACCTCGCGACCGGCGAGCTGGTGTGGCAGTTCCGCGCCGCCTGCCCGGTGACGAGCGACATCTCGGTGTTCGAGACCGACGACGAGCTCGAGCCCGGCGCGCCGACGTTCAACGGCTACATGGACCGCGCGGTGTTCGCCGACGCGTGCGGCTACGTCTACAAGCTCGATCCGGCGCGGGACCTGGACGGCGGCTGGAACGACAACTCGGCGCTGGGCGCGATCCTCGTCGACACCGTGAACGGCGTGCCGCAGACGGCGCTCTTCTCGACCGAGCTCTCCGGCGGCGCCCTGGGCGCCCCGAGTCCGATCACCGGCACGCTGGCGGTGCGCTCCGACGAGACGACGCGCGTCGCGATCTTCTTCGGCACCGGCGGCCTCGAGAGCCATCCGGTCACGCAGCGGAACGAGTTCTACGCCGTGTACGCCGACACCGGCGAGATCCGCACCAAGATGTCCGGCGCGTGCGTCGGCAACGCGTGCGAGAAGTTCTACGGCGGCGTCGTCGTCACGCCCGAGCAGGTGATCCTCACGCGCACGCGCGACCCGGCGGTCGGCACCGGCACCTGCGACGTCGGCTCGACCGTGGTGCAGGCGCTCCAGCTGAACGAGGACGCGAGCGGCGAGTTCGCGACCGACTTCAGCCAGAACCTCGCGTCGGCGGTCATGGGCGCGCTCTACGGCGACGCCGGCGCGCTCTACTTCGCGACGCTCGCCGGCGAGGTGTCGCGCATCGGCACGCCGCGCGCGGCGAGCGCCGGCGGTGACTCGAACGCGAGCACGCCGCCGCCCCAGTTCGGCGAGGGCAACGAGAGCGGCACCGGCACCGTCGGCAACGCCGACGCGCTGTCGCTCCTCGGCTGGAGGCAGGTGTACTGATGCGCCGCCGCCGTCACCAGCAGGGGTTCACGCTGCTCGAGCTGCTCGTCACGATGGGCGTCACCGTCGTCGGGCTCATGGGCGTCCTGTCGCTCTACGTCGTCACGGCGCGCAGCAACGCGAGCGGCGCGCACGGCGGCGAAGCGGTCGCGATCGCCGAGGCGACGGTCGAGGAGATCCGCGGCATGGCGATCCCCGAGCTGCTCGTCGCGTACAGCGCGCCGGCCTTGCCGCTCGACGTGAGTCTCGACACCGTCGCCGGCCGCGCCGGCACCACGTTCGACCGCCGGGTGCAGGTGACCGAGCTGACCGCGACCTCGACGAACCTCGTGAAGATCCGCGTCGAGGTTTCGTGGACGGAGTCGGGCGCGACGGCGGGGGCCGAGGGCGGCATCCACGATCGCCGCATCAGCCTCGAGCTGATCCGGACGGCGTCCGAGGCGCTGTGAGGGCCGGCCGCGCGGAGCGGGGCTTCACGCTCGTCGAGCTCATGGTCTCGCTCGTCATCAGCGGGATCGTCCTCGGGCTGGTGCTCGAGATCTGGGGGCGCATGTCGCTCGCGTACCGGGGCCAGCAGAGCGTCGCCGAGCTGCAGCAGATCCTCGCGGCGGGCCACGCGATGATCGAGGCCGATCTGCGCCAGGCGGGCTTCCAGCTCCCCGACGGCTTCTTCCGCGCCGGCGACGACGCGCTGCACCAGCCGGTCGAGATCGTCGACGACGCCGACGGCTTCGGCCCCGATCAGCTGCGCACCTTCGCCGCCGACGCCTCGGCGGTCGCGCGCGTGCAGGACTTCAACGGCCTCGCCGACGACGCCGGCGACGCGTTCACCATGGTCGTGGTCGACAGCGCCGCCGACTTCGCGCCGGGCGACGTCGCCGTCATCGTCAAGGCGCAGGACGGCCTGCCGACCGAGATCGCGTTCTATCCCTGCGTCGTCGCGATCCAGGGCGTGAGCGGCAACGAGCTCATGCTCGCGACCACGCCGCCGTGGGGCACCGCGAACAACGATCAGTGCGACGAGGTGCGCACGAACCCGGCGCTCGGACCCGATCGCCGCGCGATGGTCTATCGCCTCCGCGCCCGCGCCTACCGCATCGATCCGGCGCGGCGCGACCTCGCCGTCCTGCAGATGTCGCCGACCGGCGGCGTCGTCGACGACTGGCAGGACCTCGGCGTGGGCTTCACCGATCTCCAGATCGCCTCGCGGTGGGACGACACCGACGACGACGAGGGCCTGGCCGGGGTCGACACCGCCGATCTCGACGCCGATCCGACGCGCGAGTGGTGGTCGGACGCGACCCAGACCGCGCTCACCGGCCCGCTCGCCGCGACGACGACGGTTCCGCCGCTCGCGGTGGGCTCGTTCGACATGCTGCGGCCGCGGCTCGTCGCCGTGCGCGTGACCCTCGTGGTGCGCACGCATGCGAAGGTCGATCTCGCTCCGTCGGCGCGCACCCCCGTGCTCGTCGATGCGGCCCGACCGGCGAACAACGACCTCGGCAACCGTGACGCCGTCCAGCTCGAAGGCGTCTCGGACGCGTTGCGGCCAGAGGAGCTGCGGGGGGCGCACGTGTATCGCTACGCGACCGTCGGCACGGACCTCCGCAACATGGGGATCGGCCTGTGAGGGGCGAGGATCCGGGCCGCGAGCGGGGGTTCACGCTCACCGAGCTCATGGTCACGGTCGCCATCATCGGGGTGCTGGTTGCGCTCGGCGTCACCCTGCTCCGGGCGTCGCCGCAGCCGGTCGACGTCGCCTCGCAGGTGTCGAGCAAGCTCGCCGAGACCTCGCGCAAGGCGGTCTCCTACGGCGCGGTGCGCGGCGACGTCGCGGCGGCGCTGGGCAGCCGGGCGCGCATGCGCGCCGTGTTCACGGCGTCGGCGAGCGGCGTGACGGTGGCGATCGACCGCCTCGAGGAGGAGCCGTTCCCCTCGACGGCGGCGAGCTGGGTCCCGCTGTCGTCGGCGCCGCTGCACGCATCGGTCACGCTCGCCGGCTACACGCCGGCCGCGGTGCTCGCCGGCGGCGGGGCGCCGACGGTGGCGGTCGGTGCGAGCGGCACGTTCGAGGTGCGCTGTTACCCCGACGGCACGTGCGACGGCGTCACCGTCTACCTGGTGAACCGGAACGGGGCGCGGAAGGCGCGGGTCGTCGTGCTGCCGCTGGGCGGCACGCCGATGACCTTCGATTCGTGGTGATATGCTCCCCTCCGATGATTCCTCAGAAGCTCCTGGCCGTCGCGGCGGCCCTCGTCGCCGTCGTCGTCACGACCGGGCTCGCGGCGTGCGGCCCGACGATCCCCAACTACGACTACTCGCAGGAGCCCGACCCGCGGAACCAGGAGTGGGTGCTGGGCGTCGGCGATCAGATCTTCATCAGCGTGTGGGAGAACCCGGGCCTCACCACGGAGGCGACGATCCGCCCCGACGGGACGATCACGATGCCGCTGGTCGGGGACCTGCGCGCGGTGGGCGAGACGCCGAGCTCGCTCAAGCAGAAGATCATGACCAAGGTCTCGACCTTCGTGAAGCTGCAGGGCCCGGAGGCGATCACCGTCGCGCTGCGCGGCGCGAACAGCTACCGCTTCACCGTGTCGGGCGAGGTCACGCGTCCGGGCATGATGACGCCGGAGTACTTCGTGACCGTGAGCGAGGCGCTCGCGCTCGCCGGCGGCTTCACGCGGTTCGCCAAGCGCAACGAGATGGTGCTCCAGCGCCGCGACGCCAAGACCGGCGCGGTGCGCACGATCCCGCTCGCTTACGACGCCCTGTCGACCGGCAAGCGCCCCGACATGAACATCGTCCTGATGACGGGCGACAGCCTGTTCGTCCCCTGACGGGGACCAGCCTCAGCGGCCGACGGCCTTCATCATCACGAGCGGCGTCCTGGCGATGACGCGCAGCTCGGTGGGGAGATAGGTCTTGAGCTTCTCGAGCGACGCCGTGTAGGCGAGGTCGTAGAGCATCTTGATGCGCATGTCGTCGGCGAGCGCGCCCCTGGCCTCGTCGAGGCCGTAGGGGTTCTGGAGGGTGGCGGCGAGGGCGGCGATCTCGCTGCCCTCGGGGACCTCGCCGGTGTAGCCGAGCGACACCTGCGCGAGGCCGGTGATGCCCGGCTTCACGTCGCGCATGCGCTCCTCGAAGAACGGGATGGCGTAGGCCAGGTTCTCGATCAGCTCCGGTCGCTCCGGGCGCGGGCCGACCAGGCTCATCTCGCCGCGGAGGACGTCCCAGAACTGGGGCAGCTCGTCGAGGCGCGACTTGCGCAGGAACTTGCCGACCCTGGTGATGCGCGGGTCGTCCTTGCCCGCGATCACCGCGCCGGTGAAGCGCTCGGCGTCCGGACGCATGGTCCGGAACTTGTGCATGTGGAACTCGTGGAAGCGAAAGCGCTTCACGCCGTTCTCGTAGCCGACCGAGCGCAGGCTGCCCGCGCGCCGCTGGCGGAAGAGGACGGGGCCGGGCGACTCGATGTAGATCGCCGCGGCGATGATCGGGGTGAGCGGGGCGGTGATCGCCAGACCGACGAGCGACCCGACGATGTCGATCGCTCGCTTGACCACGCGCACGGTGGTGTCCATTCGCGGCCCAGGCTACCACGAGCGGACCCGGCCCTGATATTCTCGGCCGACATGGGCTCCGCGTCCGTCATCCGGCTGACCTCGCCGTGCACCCTGCGCCACCGGGCGCTGGCGGTGCGGCTGGTCGCGGAGGCCTGCCGGCTCGCGCGCGGTGAAGGCACCACGGACGAGCAGTCGATGGGGTACGACCTCCGCGACCCGTTCGACGCGGAGATCGTGTCGGCGTTCGCCGAGATCTACAACAACATCGTCCTGCACGCGTACGCGCGGCGCGAGGGCGAGACCATCGACATCGCGATCCACGTCGGCGCCGGGTCGCTGACCATCGAGATCCGCGACAGCGGCAAGACCTTCGACCCGAGCAGCGTGCCCGAGCCCGACCTCGATTCACTGCCCGAGGGCGGCATGGGTCTGCACATCGCGCGCGCCATGCTCGACGAGGTGGTGTACGAGCCCGGACCGCCCAACCTGTGGCGCCTGATCAAGCGTCACCGTCCGACCGCCGCGACCACGAAAGCTTCCTGAGCTCCCCCTCATACCAGGTGAACTGCCGTGCCGATCGACTTCAGCCGCTCCGACCAAGGTGACGTCTCCAACCTGCGCATCGCCGGAACCCTCGACGTCAACACCGCGCCCGAGCTCGCCTCGACGATCGACAAGCTCGTCGAGGAGCGCCGGCCGCGCGTGGTCGTCGACCTGAGCGGGCTCGATCTGATCGACAGCTCGGGCGTCGCCGCGCTGGTCGCGCTCTACAAGCGCTGCCGTACCCACGGTGGGCACGTGACGGTGACCGGGGCGCGCGATCAGCCGCTTGCGATCTTCAAGCTGCTGCGCATGGACAAGGTCTTCACGATCTAATTTGTTCGGAGCTACTCGCCGCTTCGCGGCTCGTGCCGCTTCGTCGTGGGCGCTACCCCGGCTCGCTTCGCTCGCGGCCCCACTCCTCGCGGCCGCTCCTCACAGGCTTGCGCTTGCGCGTCCTCGTCGTCACCAAGATCTTCCCCAACGCCGCCGAGCCGCTGTCGGCGCCGTTCAACCGGCAGCAGTTCCGCGAGCTCGCGCAGCGCTGCGAGATCGTCGACGTCCTGGCGACGATCCCGTACTACCCGGGCGCCGGGCTGGCGGCGCGCTGGTCGTCGGCGGGACGGCTGACCGAGGTGCCGGCGCGCGAGACGATCGACGGGATGCCCGTGCGCCACCCGCGCACCCTGTTCGTGCCGCGCGTCGGGCACGGCGCCTGGGGGCCGCTGTACGTCGCGTCGCTCCTCCCGCACGTGCCGCGCTACCGGGGCAAGATCGACGTCGTGCTCGCGTCGTGGGCGTACCCCGACGGCTTCGCCGGGGTCGTTCTCGGGCGCCTGCTCGGCGTGCCGGCGGTGGTGAAGCTCCACGGCTCGGACATCAACCAGAACGCGAAGCTGCCCGGGCCGCGGCGCCAGCTCGCGTGGGCGCTGCCGCGCGCGGCCCGCGTCGTCGCCGTC
>JAIOII010001581.1 GCA_019912685.1 Kofleriaceae bacterium | reverse complement strand
CCGCCGCGCCCCATCGGCGCCACCGCCGCCGGCACGTCGACGCAGCGCAGCGGCATCGCCGTCGCGGTCGCCAGCCCGAAGGGCGGCGTCGGCAAGACGACGATCACGCTCAACCTCGCCTACAGCCTCGCGCAGCGCGGCGTGCGCACGCTCGTCGTCGACGCCGACATCAACGGCGACGTCATGTCGCTGCTCGCCGCGCGCGATCGCGTCGAGCGCGGCGCGTACGACATCCTCGGCTCGCCGCACGACCTCGTCTCGGTGGTCCGCACGACCGTGATCCCCGAGCTCTCGATCCTGCCGGCGTGCGGGCCGAACCTGCCCGAGCTGGCGACCGCGCGGCGCAGCCTCGCCGACGAATGGGCGGCCCTCCTCGCCGAGGCGCGGCGGATGGCGTCGGTGGTGCTCGTCGACTGCCCGGCGGGCATGTTCGACGTCACCGCCGACGTGCTGAGCGCGTGCACGCACGCGGTCGGCGTGCTGCAGTCGGAGCTCGTCGCCAGCCGCTCGTCGGTGATGCTCGAGCGCGGCATCGCCGCGATCCCGGCCGACCGACGGCCGCGCCTGCTCGGCGTCGTGGTCAACATGTTCCAGGGCCGCTCGGAGGGGTCGCTCGAGGCGTTCCACGCGATCACCTCCGCCGACGCGGCGCCGCTGTTCGAGACCACGATCCCGCGCTCGGAGGCGTTCGCCGAGGCATGCCTGAACGGCGTGCCCGTGCGCTTCGCTCGCCAGCGCGGCCACGCGCCGCCGGTCTCGTGGCTGTTCGACATGCTCGCGACCGAGGTCTGCGACCGCACCGGCATCGGCGGACGCGCCGCCGAGCGCGCGATCGGCTCGTTCGTCGCGTAGCGCGCGACGGCTACAGCCGCTCGGCGGTCAGCGCATCGAGGAGCGCGTCGAGCCCCGCGTCCCGCTCGACGAAGCGGTGGACCAGCGGCCCCTCCGGCGCCGGCCCGTTCTTCACCCCGCGCACGATGCGCCGCGCGCCGGGCTGGATGCGCCGCGCCTCGTCCATCACCGGCGGCCAGCGGTCGTCGTTCGAGTCGTGCTCCGCGATCACCGCGTCGAGCACCACGCCGCGCAGCGCCTCGACCGTCCCTTCCAGGTCCGTCGCGAAGCGCACGTCCCAGCCCGACGTCACGTACAGCGCGAGCGCGCCGCGCTGCCGTCGCTCGTCGCCGACCACGAGCACGCGCAGCCGCTTGCCCGGCTTGTCGTGCGGCCCCGCCTCGCGCGCGAGCTGCGCGATCATCACCGCCCAGTCGTCGGGCGCCTCGAGCAGCCGGATGCCCAGGCCCGGGTGCGCGCCGCTCAGCACGCGCGTCACCTCGCCGGTCACCTCGACGGGGCTACCGCGCCCCCTGTCGAACACCACGATGCCGACGCGCGAGCCCGGCTCCAGCGGCGTCGCGGTGTCCAGGAAACACCCCACCTGCGACACGTCCCGCGTCTGGCACACGAACATCGCCCCGGGCGGCGCGAGCGGCGTCACCGTGGCGGCGATCTGGGCCCGGATGCGGTTGGCGCGTCGCGACACGAAGCTTCCTCATATCATGCCGCACTGGCCGGGTGTTCGACACTCTTCGGGGGTTCCGTCGTAGCCTCGTACGAGGCTTGCTCACACCCACCGTCCAGGCGGTTCCGCACGCGGCCATGGCCCTCGTCCTGGTCGCGCTCGCGCTCACGGCGGCCCTGCGGCGTGGCGACCTGGTCGTCCGCCTCGGCTTCGTGATGACGGGCGTCACCGCGCTCCCCTGGGCGACGACGCTTGCGCTGGTCGCATGTACGACCGACCGGGAGCTCGCGTTTCGCCTGTGCCAGGCCGGCTACGCCCCCATCCCCCTCATCGGCTCGGGGGTCCTCATGATCATCCTCGCCGTCGTCGGGAGACTCGACGCGCAGCGGCCCCTGCTCGTCTGCACGATCGTGCTCGGGCTCGCGATGATGGTCATCACCGCGACCACCGACCTCGTCGTCGCCGGCGTGGCCCCGACGCCCTGGGGGCTCCTCTTCGCGAAGGCCGGTCCGCTCTACGGCGTGCACATCGGGCTCTTCGCCGCGACCGTCGGCTGGGGCGTGTGGCTGTCGCGCCGCTCGGTGCGATGGCTGCGCGCCGGGTTCAAGCAGGGCCGCATCGGCGCGGCGCTGGCCGTGGTCTCGCTCCTCACCATCACCGACTCGCTCCTCGCCTACGAGATCGGGGGTGTCTTCCCGTTCGCGTGGCTGCCGGCGCTCGTCGCCGCGTTCATCGCGCTGTGGGCGATCTGGCGCCAGGACCTGCTCCGCGGCAGCGGCTTCGACGGCGCGGTCGCGGTCGAGCTCGCCGTGTTCGCGATCGCCGCCGTGGTCGTGCTGTCGATCGCCGTCGCCATCGAGAGCTCGCGCACCGTCATCATGCTCGGCGTGGGCGCGCTCGCCGCCGGCAGCATGGTCGTCCTCGGCCGCACCACCCTGCGCGGCGAGGTGATGGCCGGGACGACGCCGGCCGTCGACCACTTCGTCGACCGCGTGGTCGCCAGCGGCGACGCGACCGCGGTCGGCCGCGGGCTCGCCGAGCTCCTCGAGGGGAGCCGCATCGCGACGCGCATCCGCATCTGGTGCGTCCTCGACAATCGCTGGGTCCCGCTCCTCATCCCCGAGGGGTCGACGGCGGATCTCGACCTGCCCGACGAGGTGCGCGCGTGGCTGCTCGAGTGGCGGCGCGCGCTCTTCGTCGGTGACCTGGCGACGGCGCGCCTCGGGCCGCGCCGCGACATCATCGAGGACTGGGCGCGCCGGCTCGACGCCGACGTCATCGCGCCGCTCGTCGACGGCGACGAGCTCGTCGGCCTGCTCACCGGCGAGCGCGAGGCGGCCCTGCGCGACGCCGAACGCGTCGCCCTCGACGAGGCCGTGCTCGCCGCGTCGCGCGCGCTCACCGTCATCGGCCTCACCAACGAGATCGAGGCGCGCGCCGAGCTGGCGCGCGAGATGGAGCTGGCCGAGGCCGTGCGCCAGGCCCGCTCCGCCGCCGACGTGCGCGACCTCGCCGGCTCCCGCGTCGCCGTCAGCTACCAGCCGGCGACGCGCGACGCCGGCGACCTCTGGAGCTGCGTCGCGCTCCCCGACGACCGGCTGCTCGTGCT
>JAIOII010001580.1 GCA_019912685.1 Kofleriaceae bacterium | reverse complement strand
GTCCAGCGCAGCACCGCGACGGCGTCGGCGTCGGCCGCGCTCGAGAGCGCGACGAGCGCGGCGAGCCGCTCACCGGGATCCCCGGAGAGCAGGCGATCGACGACCGGTGGCTGCTCGGCGAGCCGCGCCGCGTCGGCGGAGCTCAGGCGCTGCGGCGGCACCTCGTACTCGGGCTCGAGCTCGATCGCGCCGCCGCGCATGCGGCGGACGAGCGCCGCGAGCACGAGGCCGGCGAGCGGGACGACGACCACGAGGGTGCACGCCAGGACGCGGCGGCTGGTCGAGACGCCGGGACGCGCGGCGAAGGCGAGGGCGGGAAGCAGGAGGACGGCGAGCCAGTACATGGGTCCTCCTTCACCGCGCCGCCGCGAGCTGTTCGGCCGTGTGCGAGGTGAACGACGTGGTCATCACGGCGTTCATCCCGAGCACGAACTTGGAGAACCCGAGCTCCTCGCGCATGCCGGCGAGGGCCTCGGTCAGCCAGCGCGGCGGCGTGCCCTTGCTCTTGCACTCGAGCACGAGCGAAGGACCGTGCACGATCACGTCGTCGGGATCGACGGGGACGAGCGGGCTCCCGACCGGCAGCGGCCGGCACAGGAGCAACCGATCGTCGAGGGTGACGCGCAGCCCGTCATCACCGACGAGCGCGCGCCGCCGGTACCACGTCGTCACGCACGGCGCGAGCGACGCGTCGGTGAGCGCCGCGAGCTCGCGCGCGACCTCCGCTGGCTGCAGGCGAAGGCGCACCTTCGACCGCATGCTCGCATTGGACTGCTTGAGCTCGAGGTAACAGTGCTCGAGGCGACGCGGGGATCCCTCCGGATCCGATGCGACGGCGTATTCGCGCACGCGCACGCGGCGGAGGATCGGTCCGCCACACGATCGGTAGTAAGCAAGGTCCGGCGTGTCGAAGTACGTGGTGCGCGAGTAGGAGACGGCGCCGGGGCCGTGCTCGGGGCGGAGGCGCGCCGACGCGATCTTCCAGAAGGCACGCGCCGCGTCGGCATCGGGGAGGAACTTGCGCTCTCGCTGTTCGAGCTGCCGATCGTCACTGTGCAACAACGAGGGCGTTTGCATGTCACCCGGCGGTTGCACGCCGCGTGCCGCGGCCGTCCGTCAGCGCAACTCGACGAGCTCATTCGCACTTGGATCCCGCGGGCCCGGAGCTTCCGGATCGATGGTCAGTGCGTCGATGATGAGGTTGTCGCCCGTCGCGGACAGCCAGACCCCTTCGTTTGCGAGCTGGATCGCATAACGAGGATCTTCCGCGAGCGAAGGCTCGGCGTCGGGCAACCGTAGCGAGACGGTGTGCGCACCCGCCACGGCTTCCGCGGGGATGCGTAGCCGCACGGTGAGCGTGGTCTTCACACCGGACGCCCACGTACGCGCGTCGGCCGCGAGGCGCACCACACGCCGCGTCGTGCCGTCGTCGAGCACGACCTCGACGGGGCGCTCGTTGTACGGCGACGCGAAGCCGCGGTTCACGACGTCGAGCTCGAGGTCGAGCACGCCGCCGGGCGCGACGCGCTCGGTGTGCGCCACGCGCGTCACGGCGAAGCGGTAGCCGAGGCGCTGATCGACCTCGGCGGCGCAGCCCTGGTCGTCCCAGATGGCGAGCACGTTGCGGTTGTACTCCTGGTTGAGATACGAGAAGTGCAGGCGCTCCATCTCGGCGACGGCGTTGGTGCAGTCGGTGCGCGGGGCATAGATCGCGCAGGTCTCGCCGCCGATGGCGGTGTAGCGGCCGTCGTCGGCGACATACTGCTTCCAGGTCTCGATCGGCGACGCGTACGTGCCGTAGTCGCTGCTCGAGGCGAGGAAGCAGTCGTTGTGGTGCCCCAGGCGAGCACGGTCGGAGCCGTCCCACGCCTCGCTCGCGTCGAGCGGACCGCCGGGCGCGAAGTCGTGCTTGAAGGTCGGGCGGCGCAGCTGCAGGTTGCGCGACGGCGGCAGCGCGGCGAGGAGCGCGTTGATGATCGCGGCGCGGTCGGTCGGGTTGTCGAGGCCGTTGGTCGAGCTGTGCCACTCGCCCCAGGCGCCGATGAAGCCGCCCTGCATCACGGCGATCACGTCGGCGTGCTCGCGCAGGAGCGGCTCGAGCTGATCGATGTGGCCGAGGATGACGCTCTTCGGCGCGTCGCCGTCGTAGCCCGAGTGGTAGCTGAAGCGCAGGATGATCTTGAAGCCGTTCGCGCGCGCCGCATCGAAGCCGGCGTCGAGCGCCGCCAGGAGCGAGCTGCTGATCGGCTGGCTGCGGAAGTCGTCGAGGTGGACGACGGAGATCGCCAGCGCGCGTCCGGACGCGCGCACGAGCGGTGCCCGATCGGGCCGCGTCAGATCGTAGCCGACGTAGTAACCCCGTTCCGGGTTGGCAATGGCAGCATCGGATTCCTCCAGCTCGACTGACACCATCGGGGCATTGCCGCTCGTCGTGTCATCGCCGCTGCCGTCCGTGACCGTGTCCTCCTCGATACCCGCGCCGACGTGATCGTCTCCGTCCGTGATCATTCCGTTGCAGGCCGTGAGTGCAAGAGCGAGGCTGATCGCCAGGGAGGGCTGGTGTTTCATCGGGGCGAGACGCTAAGGGGTCTCCATCGACGAGTCCACGTATGATTTCGACCACCTGGTGCGCCGGTGTGCTCCACCGCGCGGTGAGCGTTATTGCCACGGGTAGCGATCGTAAGCCACCACGCGCGGGTGGTTCGAGACGTGCAATGCGAGATCGCGATGAACGACCAACGTCGTCGCTCCAGCTTCGCTCGGCTGCGAATGACATGCTTCCTGAGCCTACTCGCGACCGAGATCGTCAGTTCACCCGCGCATGCGGAAGAGACGATCTCGTCGGCAACCGAGGTCTCGGTCGAGGTTGCTGAACCCGAATACGACGGTTACCAGTCGCTCCTCGACTGGGAGGCCCACGTCGCCCTGGCCAAGGGTGACTACCGTCGCGCCTGGCACTTCTTCTGGCGCCTGCTCCAGATCGATCCCTACGACACGCGCGCGATGCGCGAGTGCGGCCGCATCGCCCACGCGATGGGTGAGTTCAACCACGCGGTCGACATGCTCGGTCGTGCTTACGCGCTGTCGCCGCGCCTGCCCGATCCCGAGCTCCACTACCTGCGTGGTGAAGCGCTCATCGTGCTCGGCCGCACCGCCGACGGTCAGCGCTCGCTCGACAAGGCCGAGGCGGAGATCGGTGACGCGCCGAGCGATCGCCGTCACGTGCTGTGGCTTGCACGCATCCTTGCGCTGCGCGGCGACGTCGACGGCGCGCTCGCGCGCTACGATTCCCAGCTCGCTCGCGGCTCGACCGTCGACACGCACGCCGAGGTGGCGCTCTTGCGCATCGAGACGTACGCGCTCAACAAGCGCTGGGCGGACGCGGAGCGCGAGCTGCGTGGCTTCCTGCGCGATCGGCCCGACCACCAGCGCGGGCGCGAGATGCTCGCGTGGGTGCTCGACGCCCGCGGAAAGCTCGACGAGTCGACGGCGGTGCGCGCGGTGCTCGCCGAGGAGTGGGTCGATCACGCGCGGCGCACGGAGGAGTACGCGCGCTCGCTCGAGCGCTCGCTGCGCTACCCCGAAGCGCTCGCGCAGTATCGCCACGCCGAGCGCCTGGGCGTCGACGAGCTCGACGACGAGATCGATCGCCTCGAGCGGCGGCTCGCGCCCGAGATCGCCGGCGGCCTGGTGCGCCGCGACGATCCCTCGGGCTCGATCGACGGCTTCAGCGTCGGCGCCAGCATCCCGCTCCATCGCCGGACCCGCGTCACGCTCACCGGGACGCGCGAGACCACGAGCGGCGGCCCCTCGGTGGTCATGACGCAAGGGACGATGACGGCGGCGACGGCGTCGGCCATCGTCGACGGCAAGCACGGCGGCATGCTCGGCGCCGGCGTCACCGCGCAGCAGATCGACGACGGCTCGGAGAGCGCGATCGGCGCGAGCGCGTTCCTGCGCACCAGCCCGCGGCATCAGCTGCAGCTGCACACGCGCCTCGACTACGACCTGCCGTGGCGCGAGTCGGCGAGCACGATCCGCAACGGCGGCCGCTACGACGCCGCCTCGCTGCAGCTGTACGCGACGCCCGAATCGCGGCGCGTCCTGCTGAGCGGAGGCGGGCAGTTCCGTCGCCTCTCGCTCACCGCCGAGGGCGTCGACGCGATGGACGCCGACCAGATCTTCGCGTTCGCGGGGCTCGACTGGGTGCCCTGGCGCAAGCCCGAGCGCGCGACGCGCGCCGAGGTCTTCGACGAGGAGATGATCGCGCCGCGCGCCCTGGCGTCGTCGGCGGTCCTGTCGCTGCGCCACTACGAGATGTGGTCGGACAATCCCTTCGGCCAGCAGCTGTTCCTCATCGAGCGCAGCTCGATCGACGAGGTGAGCGGCATCCTCCGCCACGTCCTCGATCGCGGCGGGCGCCTCGGCGCCGAGCTGCGCGGCGGCCTCGGCTACGACTGGGGCCGCGAGGTGCGCATCTGGCGCGCCGGCGCGTCGGCGCTCCTCTCGGCGACGGCCTCGAGTCGCCTCACCCTCGACTACGACGTCGCCAGCGAGAGCGGAACCGGCCTCTCCGGCCGCCGCCACGCCGGCCAGGTGGTGCTCCATGTCGACCTCTGATCGCGCCATTGTCGTCGAGGCCGCCGCGGCAGCGCTCCTCACCGCGCTCGCGGTCGCCTTCGCCGCCCCCGGCGGCGACGTGTGGCTGCCGATGATCGCGCTCCACCCGGCCTGGCTGCCGGTGATCGTGCTGTCGGCGCGCTACGGCACGCGCGGGCTCTTCGTCTCGCTCGCCCTCGTCGTCGGCGCGCTCGCCGTCACCGGCCTCGTCAACGGTAGCGGCGTCGCCGGGCTCGCGACGCGCTCGCGCTTCGGCGCCGATCTCCTCGCGCTCGGCACCGCGACGATCGTCGCGTGGATCGCGATGGCCCGTGAGAGCCGCATGCGGCGCGTGATCGACCAGATGCACGAGGTCACGGCCGCCCACCGCCAGGCCGAGGAGGCCGTGACCGCGCTGCACGAGAGCCTCGCCTACCTGCGCAGCCGTCACGATCGCCTGGACGTGTCGCTCAGCGTCTGGCGCGACGTCGCCGCACGCATCGAGCGCGGCGACGCGGTGGACGCCGCGCGCGCCGCCCTCGAGCTGTGTCAGATCCGCGTGGGCGCGGCGGCCGGCTCGGTGCAGCTGCGCGACGGCAACCGCCTGCGCCTCCTCGCCGCGC
>JAIOII010001579.1 GCA_019912685.1 Kofleriaceae bacterium | reverse complement strand
CACAGGAGGTCGGGCGCGACGCCCGCCTCCTGTGCACGGCGAAGGGCTTCACCGCCGGCATGCTGCCGATGGCGGCCACGCTCACGACCGCGCGCGTCTACGACGGCTTCCGCACGATCGCGGGCGGCGCCGGCGCGTCGCGCGCGCTCATGCACGGCCACAGCTTCAGCGGGCATCCGCTCGGCGCCGCCCGCGATCGCGCGGAAGCCGTCGTAGACGCGCGCGGTCGTGAGCGTGGCCGCCATCGGCAGCATGCCGGCGGTGAAGCCCTTCGCCGTGCACAGGAGGTCGGGCGCGACGCCCGCCTGATCGCACGCCCACATCGTGCCCGTGCGGCCGTAGCCGGTGAAGACCTCGTCGGCGATGAGGAAGGTGTCGGCGCGCGTCGCCGCCTCGCGGATGCGGCGCAGGATCGCCGGGGGATAGGTCCGCATTCCGCCCGCGCCCTGCAGGAGCGGCTCGACGACGACGCCGGCGATCTCGTCACCAGCGCGCGCGAGGCGCTCCTCGATCGCCGTGGCCACGCGGTCCCAGTCCTCGTCGGCATCGCCGGCCGCCGGCGCGCGCGCCACGTCGAAGAGCAGCGGCGCGAACACCGTGAAGAAGCTCCCGGGCTCGGTGCCGGCGAGGCTCACCGCGCCGAGCGTGTCGCCGTGGTACGCCGACGACAGCGCGAGGAACCGCCGGCGCGCCGGCCGGCCGTTCTGCTGCCAGTACTGGAACGCGATCTTCACCGCGACCTCGACCGCGGTCGAGCCGTCGTCGCTGAAGTGCACGCGCTCGAGACCCGCGGGCGCGACCGCGCACAGCTCGGCGGCGAGCGACGCGATCGTCGGGTGGATCGCGCCGCCCGCGCTGACGTGATCGAGGCGCGCGACCTGCGCCGCGAGGGCCGCGACGAGCCGCGGGTGGCGATGCCCCAGCGTGCACGTCCACCAGGACGAGATGCCGTCGAGGTAGCGCCGGCCGTCCGCGTCGACGAGCCACGCGCCTTCGGCCTCGACGATCACGAGCGGCTGGTGGTGCTCGTGCCGCTCGGGCGACGTGTACGGCGGCCACAGGTGCCGGCGCGCCAGGTCGGTGGGAGAGGGTGGGACCACGCCCCGCATGATGCAGCATCGCCAGGCCCCTTCACACCCGGCCGCGGCGGCCGAATCGCGAGGCATGAGCTACCAGATCCTCGTGTGTGACGACGACCCGGAGATCCGCGCGGCGATGCGCCGGACGCTCCATCGCTTCCAGGTGACGTCCGTCGCGTCGATGGACGAGGCGCTCGCCAGGATGCGCGCCCAGCCCTTCCAGGCGGTCATCTCCGACTTCAACCTCGGCGTGGACAAGGGCGACGGCCTCGAGCTGCTGCAGCTCGTTCGCGTCCTCTATCCCGACACGACGCGCATCCTGGTCACCGGCAACACCGACGTCCAGATCGCCATCCGTGCGCTGAACGAGGGCGCGGTCCACCGCTTCTTCCTCAAGCCGTGGGACGACGAGCAGCTCGTCATGGCGCTCCAGATCGCGCTGCGTCGCACCGGGTCGATGCCGGCCGTGACGCCGCCCGTCAGTTAACCGACCGATGCGGGTTGGCGTCCACCCGGGGTGGGTAGATTGCAACCCGGGTGAACGCGAGAGGTAGCGCAGGGTTAGCGTGGGCCGAGTCGACGACATCGAGGGCGAGTGTCGGTTGGCGCGCTCCTCGCAGTGCACGTGAGGCATGGAAGACCTCGCGTCCTGGCGTCGTCGCTGTGCCGCCGAGATCCTCGGCGAATCGAAGCCGATCGTCCGCGCGCTCGACATCATCCGCCGCGTCGCGCGCTGCCGTTCGAGCGTGCTGTTCGTCGGCGAGACGGGGACGGGCAAGGAGCTCTTCGCCCGCGCGCTCCACCGCGCCTCCCCCCGCGCGAGCGGCCCGTTCGTCACCGTCGACTGCGCGACGGTCCCCGAGCAGGTCCTCGAGGAGCGTCTGGCCGCCGCGGCCGGGGGCACGCTCTTCCTCGACGAGGTCGGTGAGCTCTCCCTCGCGGCGCAGGCCAGGCTCCTGCGCGCGCTCGAGGACGGCGCGGCCGGTCCGGTCGACGTGCGCGTCGTCGCCGCGACGCACCGCGACCTCGACGCGCTGGTCGCGGCCGGCACCTACCGCGCCGACTTCTACTTCCGCGTCTCGGTCGTGCCGGTCGAGCTGCCGGCGCTGCGCGACCGGGGCGCCGACATCGAGCTCCTCGCCGAGGCCGCGATCCGACACGCCGTCGAGCGCGGGGGGCAGCCCGTCGAGCTC
>JAIOII010001578.1 GCA_019912685.1 Kofleriaceae bacterium | reverse complement strand
CGGTGACGAAGCCGGCGCCGGCGACGGCGCCGAGCTCGTCGAGCGCGCGCCGACGCAGGTCCGCGAACGCGCGCACGAGCGGCGCCGGGTGGGACACCGCCGCGCCCGCGCACGAGCCGATCACGGCCGCGCACAGCTGGTCGACCGCGTCGCGGTCCCCGCGCGGGGCGCCCTCGCAGCGCTCGTCGAAGAGAAAGGCCCAGGTGACGAAGTCGGCGACCACCCGCAGCCGCGCGATCGGCGCGTGCGGATACGCGCGCGCGGCGAGCCAGGCGAAGCGGCCGCCCGCGAGGATCGCCGCCTCGCGTCGCGTCTCGCCGAGGCCGAACGATCGCAGCCAGGCGACGCTCTCGCGCTCGACCTCGGCCGCGGCCGGGTGGATCGCCGACGGGTAGGGCGGCGCGAGCCGCGGGACGATCGGCTCGACGTCGGCGTCAGGGCCCTCGACGAGGGACAGGCGGAGCGCGGCGCTGGTCATGCTCCGGTAGTGCCCGCCCCCCGCTCGCCGTTACCGCGCGCCCGCGTCGCGCGCCCTGGCGACCGGCAGCACCACCTCGAGCATCGTCGCGTTGAACTTCTCGGGCTCGTCGACGAACATCTCGTGGCTCGACTCCTCGAACCAGATCACCTGCTTGCTCGGCGCGATCAGGGCGTCGATGTACGCCATGCTCGCGTCCGCGGGCACCCAGTGATCCTTGCGGCCGAGGAGGAAGAAGGCCGGCATCTGCAGGGCGGGGACGCGCGCGGGCAGGTCCAGGTCGGTCACCTCGCGCCACATCGCCTCGAGCGTCCAGCGGAGCGCGCGGAAGGTCGTGACCGCCTCGAGGACGGAGTGCTCCTTGTCCGCGAGGAGGACGCGGCCGAGCTTCCACAGCGCCTTCGGCTTCATCGCCCCCTCGAGGCGGTTCAACCACAAGCGCTCGATCCAGACGCCCTTGCCGTCGTGCGGCGGCGGACCGATCGCGAGCAGCTCGCGCTCTGCCTTCCGGTTGCCGGCGCGGCGCGCGGCGTCGAGCGCGATCGCGTACGACCGTGCCTCGCCTCGCCGCGAGTCGCCGATCTGCGCGCACCCGACGTAGACCGCGACCCGGTCCGGGAAGCGGGCCGCGTACAGGCAACCGAGCTGCGAGCCCCACGAGTGGCCGAACAGCGTCACCTTCTGCTTGCCGAGGCGCTGGCACACGTACCCGACGAGCTCGTCCAGATCGGCGATGAACTGCTCGACGGTCATCGACGAGACCGGCGTGTCCGGATCGAACGACTTGCCGGCGCCGCGCTGATCCCAGTACACGACCGTGTAGCGCGTCTCGAGCACCGCGTTGAACCCGCGGAACATGCTCGTCTCGCTCATGCCGGGGCCGCCGTGCAGCAGGATCAACACGGGGTTCGTGATGTTCTCGCCGCGGATCATCACCCACTGATCGAGCCCGCCGAGCTCGACCCATCGGACCTCCGCGACGCTGCCGGAGACGAGCTCGCCGTGTGGACCACGAAACGCGGGGGTGTGGCCGAGGTTGGGCATGGCGGGCGCTCATGCAAGCGCCGAACCGCCCGCGCGCACCGCCCGCGCGCGCCGGTGCGCGAAATCGTTGCGTCAGGTCCAGCCGCGCAGCATCCGGACGTAGTCGTGGAGGAGGAGGAACTTCTCGAACACGCGCACCGCCTTGCGCTTGCGGCCGAGCTCGGCGAAGAGCTCGCGCAGCCGTCGCCGCCGCGTCAGGTAGATGCGGAAGGTCTCGGCGAAGTCCTCTTGCGGGTGGGTCGCGGCGTAGGCGCTGACGTGCTCGAGCGGGGCGTACGCGACGCGCCGGCGATCGAAGTACACCGGCGTGTCCTCGTCGACGCGGTAGGCCTTGTCGACCTCGCCGAAGACGCGGCGGAAGCGCGGCGTCCGCGTCCAGCGCCAGTGGTGGAAGAGGAAGCTGTGGCCCAGCTCGTGGGCGATGAGGCCGACCAGCATCGGCCACTTGACCTCGTCGCGCCGCCTGCCGTCGAGGACGTGGCGGCGGTTGATCTCGATGATCTTGGGTGACTCCGGCGCGACGCCCGAGCCGCCGGGGCGCAGGAGCAGGCGATAGCCCCAGTCGGCGACCCCGCTGATGCGGAGCAGCCGCCGGATCTCGCGGACCGCCGGCGCCATGAGGTCGCGGCCGGTCGCGTCCTTGCCGCACCAGGGGCACGTGTCCATCCAGTCGTCGACACCGCGGTCGCAGCGCGGGCACACCCCCTCGAACTGACCGCGATCGTCCCAGCTCTGATCCTCGCCGCACCAGGGGCAGTACGGCATCGGGTACTGCACGCCGCCGCCGCAGCCGGCGTCGCAGCGCGCGTCCTTGCGGAAGCCCTTGGGCTCCTTCAGCGGCTTCTCGCTCGAGACGCCTTCCTCGTAGATGTCGGCGGCGCACCACGGGCAGTAGCTCGACTTCGGGGACACCGCCCAGCGGCAGACGGGGCACTCGGCGCCGGTGACGTGGCCGACGTCGCGCCACGTCTGCGGCCGCGCGCAGGCCGGACAGAAGCGCCAGAACCGCTGCAGCGCATGCCCGCACTTGCAGCGGGTCTCGGGCCGAGGTCGATCAGGCATCGCGGGCCATCGCTTCGTCGACGATGCGCTGGATGAACGCCTCGTAGTGCATGCCGGCCTTGTGCGCGGCCTCCGCCGAGTTGTGGCCGAAGCTCAGGTACGGGTTGGCGTTGGCCTCGAGGAACCAGATCTCGTCGTCGTCCGCCAGCCGGACGTCGATGCGCGCGTAGTCGCGCAGCCAGAGCGCGCGGAAGGCGGTGCGGCAGACGTGCTCGAGTCGCTCCTCCGCGACCTTGGACATCCGCCGCGCGTACACCGTCTTGATCCCGTGACGCTTGCGGTACGCGAGGTCCCACTTCATGCGCTTGGTCTGGATGCGCGACTCGGGCCGCGACGCGTCGCCGGCGAACACCAGCTCGACCGGCGGGAGGATCTGGACGCTCTCGCCGTTGCCGACCATCGTCAGGTACAGCTCGCGACCCTCGACGTACTCCTCCGCGATCGCCGGCTTGCCGAACCGCTTGTGGATGAAGGCGACGCGGCGGGCGAGGGCGCGCGCGTCGCGCACGATCGACGCGCGGGCGATGCCCTCGGAGCCGTCGGCGCCCATCGGCTTGACGATGAGCGGGGTCTGGAGGTCCACCTCGCCCTGCGGGCGCTCGCCGAGCCGGTAGGTGCGGAAGCCCGGGACCTTGATCCCGTGGAAGGCGAGGATCTTCTTGCTCATCGACTTGTTGCGGGTGACGAGGAGCGAGAGCGGGGGGGCGCCCGTGTAACGGTATCCTTGCGACTCGAGCATCGCCGGGATCAGATAGTCCAGATCGTAGTTCTCGTCGAAGGACTCGGTCGCGTTGAACACCACGTCCGGCTTCCACTCGGCGAGCCGGGTCGTGGCGTCCCGGACGTCGTCGTGGACGCCGACGAGCAGCACCTCGTGGCCGTTGTCGATGAGCGCCTGCGCGACCTGGTACTCCATGTCGGGCTCGAATTCGTCGCCGAGCGCGTGCTCGCGGGCCATCTGCTCGGCGTGCTGCTCCGGGCTCCAGTCGGAGTACGGGGTGTCGAACACCACGGCGATCCGCATGCCCCTCCACGGTACGCGAATCGCGGCAGGCCGTGAATCTCGCGGCCATGGCTTTCGCGACGCTCCGCGGCGGGCCCGGGTCTTGCTGGGCTCCGAGGGCATGTGCGAGGTGATCGAGACGCACATGTCCTGGGTGTTCCTGACCGAGCGCCATGCCTTCAAGCTGAAGAAGCCGGTGAGCCTGCCGTTCGTCGACTACCGGACGGTCGAGCGCCGGCGCCAGAGCTGCGAGAACGAGCTGCGCCTCGGCCGCCGGCTCGCCGCGAGCGTGTACGAGGCGGTCGTGCCGCTCGTCGCGTCGCCGGCGGGCGGGCTCGCGGTCGGTGGCGCGGGGGAGGTTACCGACTGGCTGGTGGTGATGCGGCGCTTGCCGGAGGACCGCATGTTGCCGCAGATGCTCGTCCGGGGCGCCGCGACCCGCGAGCACGCCGACGCGCTCGGCGACGTGCTCGCGGGTTTCTACGACGGTGCCCCTCGCGCCGGGTGGAGCGCCGCCGAGTACCAGCACCGCCTGCGCGAGCAAGTGCTCACCGTCGGGGGTGAGCTCGTCGCGCGCGGCGCGCCGCCGGTCACGGTCGGCGGCATCGTCCGCGCCGCGCTCGTCGCCACGAGGCTGGAGGGCCCCGCGCTCGACGCGCGCGTCGACGGCGGCCACGTCCTCGACGCGCACGGTGATCTCCGGCCCGAGCACGTCTGCCTCGAGAGTCCGCCGGTCGTCATCGATCCCCTCGAGTTCGACGACGACCTGCGCACGCTCGACGCAGCCTCGGAGCTCGCGTTCTTCGCCCTCGAGTGCGATCGGCTCGAGGCGAGCTGGTTCGCCGCTCGGGTCCTCGCCCGCTACGCGGAGGCCTCCGGCGATCGCCTCCCGGAGCCACTCCTCGCGCTGTACCGGCGCCAGCACGCGCTCACGCGCGCGCTCATCGCGCTCCGTCACGTCGACGATGCCGAGCCGGCGGCGCAGCCGCGCTGGCGGGCCAAGGCCGAGAGCTACCTCGCGTGCGTGGCGCCGGCCGCCGTCACGCCCACGGCCGCTCCTCCATCACCTCCGTGACGGAGCGCTCGTGGTGCAGCGCGCTGATCGCGCGCGCGAACAGCGGCGCGATCGAGAGGACCTCCAGCTTGTCGCGCGCCGGACCGAGGTCGACGCGCTCGGGCGCGATGCTGTCGGTGACGACGATGCTGTCGATGAGCGGCGAGGCCAGGACCCCGCCCGCCGCCGCGGTGAACGCGCCATGCGTCGCCATCGCATGGACCGCGATCGCGCCGCGCTTGCGGCACGCGTCGGCCGCCCGGACGAGCGTCGTGCCGGTGACGATCATGTCGTCGACGATCACGGCGACCCGACCCTCGACGTCGCCGACGAACGCCTCCGTCCGCACGACGCCGCCCTTGCGATGCTTGCCGAGCATGGCGAGCTCGACGGTGCTGCCCGTCGCCTGCTCGAGCGCGTCGCGCATGGCCTCGGCGCGATGGAAGCCGCCCGGGTCGGGCGAGACCACCGCGAGGCCGCCGCCGCCGAAGGCGCGGCAGCGCTCGACGAACAGGCGCGTGGCCTCGAGGTTCTCCGTGGGGATCCGGAACGCGTTCTCGTACGCGGCGCGGTTGTGGACGTCGATCGTGACGATGCGGTCCGCGTCCGCCGCCTCGATCAGACGCGCCACGTAGCGCGTGGTGACCGGATCGCGGGGATTCGTGCGCCGGTCCTTGCGCGCGTAGCACAGGTATGGCGCGACGACGGTGACGCGTCTGGCGCCGGCATCGCGGAGCGCGCCGAGGAAGAACAGCGTCCGGCAGAGCCGGTCGTTCACGCTCTCGGTCGCGTCACCATGGAGCGAGCACAGGACGTAGACGTCGCGCCCGCGCACGGGAGAGAGCGGGCGAACCTTGTGCTCGCCGTCGTCGAAACGGCGCAATTCGTGCGGGGAGACGGCGATGCCGTAGTCGGCCGCGATGCTGCGGCCCAGGGCCTCGCTCGGAGGCAGGGCGAACAGCGACAGATCATCGGTGGTGGCCATGTCCGAGCGAGGCAGCAAGCGATGTGCCGGTACGGGCCCTGGAGTTGCACGTCGAGGCGGCATGCCCGACATGACGCACGTGCCTCTCGAGATCGGAAGTCGATCGCGGACCTTCACCGACCGGCGCGCCGCCGGGCGCGAGCTCGCGCGCGCCCTCATCCACCACGCAGGGACGAATGCGCTCGTGCTCGGCCTACCGCGCGGTGGAGTTCCCGTCGCCGAGGAGGTGGCGCGCGTGCTCGGGGCGAGGCTCGACGTCTGGGTCGTGCGCAAGCTCGGCGCGCCGGTGCAGCCCGAGCTGGGCATGGGCGCGATCGCCGAAGGCCCCGCCGTCGTGCTCGACCGCTCGATCGTGCGCGGGCTCGGCGTCAGCCGCGCCCAGATCTTCGAGGTCGCCCGCCGCGAGATGGCCGAGGTGCGCCGTCGTGTCGAACGTTTTCGTAAGGGGCGTGACGCGCCCGCGGTCGAGGGACGGACCGTGATCCTCGTCGACGACGGCATCGCGACGGGCGGAACCACGCGCGCGGCGATCCACGCGATCAAGAAGCGTCGACCGCTGCGGCTCGTGCTGGCGGTTCCGGTCGCGTCGCCCGACATCGTCGCGTCACTCGCGCAGGAGGTCGACGAGCTCGTCTGTCTGTTCCAGCCAGTCCGGATGTACGCGATCGGGCTCTGGTACGAGGACTTCCGTCAGGTCTCCGATGCAGAAGTTGCGCGCATCCTGCGAGCCCACGACGAGGAGCGCGGCGAATGACCACGTGGATCCGACCCCTGCGCGCCCTCGACCGCTCGCACATCGCCGTGGTCGGAGGCAAGAACGCGAACCTGGGTGAGCTCCTCCAGCACCTGACCGCCCTCGGCGTCCGCGTGCCCGACGGGTTCGCGCTGACCGCCGATGCGTTCCGCCGTCACCTCCGCGACGCCGGGCTCGAGGACGAGATCTACGGCGCGCTCGGCCGGCTCGACGTCCGCGACGTCGCCGCGCTCGCGAGAACCGCGCGCGCCATCCGGGAACGGATCCGCGGCGCGCCCCTGCCGGCGGACGCAGTCGACGAGCTCCGCGGCGCCTACGACGAGCTCTCGCGGCAGTATGGCGAGGCCGCGACCGACGTCGCCGTCCGCTCGAGCGCGACGGCGGAGGACCTGCCCGAAGCCTCGTTCGCGGGCCAGCAGGAGAGCTACCTCAACATCCGCGGTCACGTCGCGCTCGTCGAGGCCGTCCGCGATTGCATGGCCTCGCTGTTCACCGACCGGGCGATCGTGTATCGCGCCGAGCGCGGGTACTCGCACCGCGCGGTCGCGCTGTCGGTGGGCGTGCAGAAGATGGTGCGCAGCGATCTCGCGTGCGCCGGCGTGATCTTCACGCTGGACACGGAATCCGGCTTCCGCGACGTCGTGCACCTGACCGGCGCGTGGGGGCTGGGCGAGACGGTCGTGAAGGGGCAGGTCAACCCCGACGAGATCGCGATCCACAAGCCGACCCTCGCGCTCGGCTTCCGCTCGATCGTGCGCCGGGACGCCGGCGACAAGGCCGTGAAGCTCGTCTACGACGAGGGCGGGCGGGGCACGACGAAGTCGCAGCGCGTGCCGGCCGCCGATCGCAAGCGGCTGGTCGTCACCGATGACGAGGCGCTCGAGCTCGCGCGCTGGGCCGTCGCCATCGAGGCGCACTACGGCGCGCCGATGGACATCGAATGGGCGAAGGACGGCCGCTCGAACGAGCTCTTCGTCGTGCAGGCGCGACCCGAGACCGTGCACGCGCGCACGAAGACGGCGGCGCTCGAGCTCTACCGGCTGAAGGGCAGGGCGAAGCCGCGCCTGGTCGGCAAGAGCGTCGGCAGCAAGATCGGCGTCGGCCGCGTGCGCGTCGTCCACGACACCGCGGGCCTCGAGAGCTTCGTCGACGGCGAGGTGCTGGTGGCGTCGATGACCGATCCGGACTGGGAGCCGGTGCTCGCCCGCGCGGCCGCGGTGGTGACCGACCAGGGCGGCCGCACGTGCCACGCCGCGATCGTGTCGCGCGAGCTCGGGATCCCGTGCGTCGTGGGGACGGGTGTGGCGACGAGCCAGCTCGCGAACGGCGACATGGTCACGGTGAGCTGCGCGGAGGGCTCCGAGGGGCACGTCTACGACGGCGCGCTCCCCTTCGTCTGCGACGTGATCGATCCGTCCACGCTGCCCTCGCCGCGCGTGCCCGTGATGCTGAACGTCGGCAACCCCGACAACGCGTTCGCGCTCGGCCTGTTGCCCGCGGCCGGGGTGGGGCTGGCGCGCATCGAGTTCATCATCTCCGCGCACATCGGGATCCATCCGATGGCGCTCGTGCACCCCGAGCGCGTCGAGGACCGCGGCGCGCTGGCCGCGATCCGGGAGCGCCTCGGCGGCGCGGAGCCGCGCGAGTACTTCGTCGAGAAGCTGGCGACCGGCATCGGCCGCATCGCCGCGGCGTTCTATCCGCGGCCGGTGATCGTCCGGTTCTCGGACTTCAAGACCAACGAGTACGCGAGCCTGCTCGGCGGCGCCGCGTTCGAGCCGGTGGAGGCCAACCCGATGATCGGGTTCCGCGGCGCGTCTCGCTACTACGACGCGCGCTATCGCGAGGGCTTCGCGCTCGAGTGCGCCGCGATCGCGCGGGTTCGCGAGCGCCTCGGCATGACCAACGTGACGGTGATGATCCCGTTCTGTCGCACGCTCGGCGAGGCGCGCGCGGTGCAGCGCGAGATGGCGGACAACGGCCTCGTCCGGGGCGCGGGGTTCGAGGTCTACGTCATGTGCGAGATCCCCAACAACGTGGTGCTCGCGGCGGAGTTCGCGCAGCTCTTCGACGGGTTCTCGATCGGCTCGAACGATCTGACCCAGCTCACGCTCGGCGTCGATCGCGACTCCGAGCTGCTCGCGCACCTGTTCGACGAGCAGGATCCGGGCGTGAAGGCGCTGATCGCGCAGGTGGTGCGGGTCGCGCACGAGCACGGACGGAAGGTCGGGCTCTGCGGTCAGGCGCCGAGCGACCACCCCGAGTTCGCCGCCTTCCTGGCGTCGATCGGGATCGACTCGATCTCGGTCACGCCGGACGCGCTACCGGCGGTCCTGCGCACGCTCGCCGAATGATCGGAGCGCCGCGGCGGTCTGGCGCGACGAGCGGACCATGGCGCGCGTCGCCGCGTCGGGCGCGAGGGCGGGGTCGCCGTCCGCGGCGGCCTCGATCGTGGAGAAGACGAGGTGCGCAACCCGTGCGTGCTCCACGAGCAGGGCTTCGAGCGGCGGGCGGAGCTCGGGCGCGACGATCGACATGCGCGCCCGCGTCATGAGCGCGACCTGGCTGGACCCGATGGCATAGGCGGCGCGGAGCTTCGTGGGACCGGGCGCCAGCTCGATCGCGGTCACGTAGTACTGGAGCGACGGGATGAGGGCGTCCTGCAGCGCCAGCACCATCTCCTCGAGCTGGTCGACGTCCTCGACGGCGTAGACGCTGCGGTCCTGGATGCATGCCGCGAACGAGAGCGCGCGATCCCATGCCGCCGGCGATGCCGCCGCGTCGGGGATCATCGTCCAGTACACGGTGCACTCGGCGGGAACGATGACCACCTGCGGCCCTCGCCTCGGCTCGTCGGCGTGTGCCGCGGACGCGAGCGCGGCGGCCACGATGGCGACGGTCGCGACACCTCGGGGGAACATGATCGTCCTTGGTGCATCATCGAGGCCAGCCGCGGCCGGCGGCGTCGCGTCCGGAAGTGCGCACGCGTTGCGCCGACGGCACGGCGTGTGCTTCGGAGTGTGGGCATGCCGAACCGTGAGCCGACCGAACGTGAGCGAGCGATCATGCGCGACGTGAGCCGGCGGATGCCGGGACGGCGCGTGGTGGACGTGGAGCCGGAGGATCCGGCGCAGACGCTCGACGACACCGGACAGATCGACGTCGGGCCGCTCGACGTCGATGCGATGCCGGGGATGGAGGCGGTGGAGGACCTCGATCAGGCCGTCGCCGAGACAAGGGAAGGCGACTCGGAGATCCCGGTCGACGAAGTGGACATCGAGGACACGCGGGAAACCGGCGAGCTGTACGGCGTGCGGACGCCTCATGCCGCCGATGCCGAGCTGTCCGCGGGCGTCGACCACGGCGGGTTCGAAGGGGCGGAGGAGGGCGAGAACTGGCTCGAGGCCCTCGAGCAGCACGCCGCCGAGATGGGGCCGGCGCCCGACGAGGAGGTGGTGGTGATCGACGACAGCGACCCTCACCGCGGCCACCATCCCTCCGAGAGCGGCGATCGGCCGGTCGCCGACAAGGGCTCGGGCGGCCCCGGCGGGCGCTGACCGCGCAGGACCCGCGCTAGCCCAGGCGGTCGTGGGCGGCGAGGATCTCGCGGTGCAGCGAGATGCCGTCGCGGAACGCGGCGCGCCGGCTCTCCGGGATGTTCACCGCCTGCTGGTCGATCAGCGCGCGCGCCTCGCTCGCCGCCTGCGCGGCCTCGGCGGTGCGGCCGTTGGCCTCGAGCGCGAGGATGTGGGCGAGGCGGACGAGCATCACGCGGGTGTCGATCGCGTCGCGCGACAGGCTCGCGGCGGCGCGTTCGGCGGGCTCGAGCGCGTCGATCGC
>JAIOII010000159.1 GCA_019912685.1 Kofleriaceae bacterium | reverse complement strand
TGCCGCATCCTCTACGCCTGCTGGCAGAAGCGCGTCGCCTACGATCCTGGCAAGCACGCCGCGGCCATCAAGTTCACCCCTCGCATCGTCGGCAAGGAGGCCGCGTGACGCGAAAGAGGTTGACACAGGATGTCTCACGGGCCCTCCGCCTGCTCGTCCTCGACGAGCGCGCGGTAGAACTCGCGCTTGGCGTAGAAGAGGCGCGTGCGCACCGTGACCGCGTTGGCGTCGACGAGGTACGCGATCTCCTTCAGGTCGCGCCCCTCGATCTCGTGCAGGTAGAGCACCATGCGCTTCTTGGGCGCGAGGCGATCGAGCGCGCGGTAGACGCGCGCGATGTCGTCGCGCCGCTCGAGCGCGCGCTCGGGCGACTCGGAGCGATCGGTCAGGGCCGCGGCGTGCGTGGCGTGGTCGAGGTCGAGGCCGCCGATCGGCGGCGGACGGCGCGTGCGCGCGCGGATGCGGCCGAGCGCGACGTTCACGCAGATGCGGTAGAGCCAGGTCGCGAGCCGCGCCTCGTGGCGGAACGTCGCGAGCCCGCGGAACGCGATGACGAAGACCTCCTGCACGAGGTCCTCGATCTCGTTGCGATCGCCGAGGACCCGGTACAGGTTGGCGGCGACCTGCCGCCGGAAGCGGTGATAGAGCTCGTCGTGGGCGGCGCGCTCGCCCGCCTTGCAGCGGCGGATGAGCTCCGGCTCGTCGATCTCGGCCAGATCCTGGCCGCTCTCGACGCTGCCGCTCTTCTTTGCCACGAGGACGAGCATACGACCTGATCCGCGAAGATCAGTGACCGCCACCCCGTCGGAGGTTCATGGCGCCGCCTACGATTCGTACGTGGGGCGATCGCCTCCGCGATCTCGGGCACTTACCGCCGGACCGGGCGCGCCTCGAACGACAGATCGGCGTCCAGGTGGCAGGTCAGCGTGTCCTCGTCGCCGTCCGTGCCCAGGAGGCAGGGGGCGCGGTCGTGCCCGCCGCCCGGCTTCTTGAGCAAGAGCTCGACCGCGACGTCGGTCATCGACCAGGTGCCCTTCATCGTGAACGACTCGCGCATCCCCTCGCACGTGCTCCGGAAGCCGAGCCGGAACGTGCGGTCGCGCTTGAACACGAGCTTCATCTCCGGCCGGTCGCACGGCGTGAGCGACTGCTCCCACTGACCGCCGAGCCCCATCAGGCGCTCGTACGCGGAGCCCGCCGGACGGTCGTAACCGACCGCGTCGCGGAACCCCGCATCCCCGACCAGCTTCACGAACGACTTATCGAAGCGCGCCTCGACGAGCCACTCGATCGCGTCGGCGCGCTTCGACTGCGCGAGGTTCTGCAGCGCCGCGACCGCGTCCGCGTGCTTCTTCATGCCCGCGAACGCCGCCGCCCGCCGGTACCTCGCTTCGGAGCTCTCGGGATCGAGCTCGAGCACCTTCGCCCACGCCGCCACCGCCGCCTTGCCCTTGGCCTTCCGGGCCTTGTCGATCGCCTTCTTGACGACCGGGTCGATCTCTTTGCCCGTGCCCGTGCCGGTGCCCGTGCCCGTACCGGCCGTCGTCCCGCCACCCGTATCCGACTGCCCCGCCTTCCCTCCGCCGCCGCCTCCGACTCCCAGATCGAACCCGACCACCTCGTGCACCTCGCGCCCCGCGCGCCGCACCGTGTACTCGACCGCCACGATCCGCCCGTACTGCGACCGCCACACGTCGACCACCGACGCGACCGGATCGAAGGACTGCCACGTCACGATGGCCTCGCCGCTCCGCCCGACGACCGTGATCGTCTGGCCCTTCGCCGTCGCCTTCACCTGCGCCTCGCTGCCGCGCTCCGGCGGCGGCGACTTCAGGGACAGGGTCGCCATCACGTCGGTGCCCGCCACCTTGCACGCGGGCACGCCCTTGGCCGCACCCGCCGCCACCTTCAGCGGCTCGCACACCTTCTCGCGCCCGAGGACGTACGTCTTCTCGTTCCCGGCGAACCCGCCGAACGTGTCCGCCGCCGCGACGCCGGCGCCGCCGGCGACCATCGCCGCGACGATCCACCAGCCTGCACCCTTCACGGCAGCTCCAGCCGGCGCGAACCGCGCTCGTGCTCGCCCCGCTCGCCCCGCTCGCCCGGCACCTCGTGCCCGTCCACGTCGATGAACCCGTCTCGCCCATCCCCGTCGACGCCACCCGCTCCGCCGCCGACCACGACCATCCGCATCCGCGACTGGAACCAGCGCTCCGCGCGCCTCCGCACCAGCACGCGCGCGGGCGGCACGAGCAGCAGCAACCCGACGACATCCGTGACGAACCCGGGCACGACGAGCAGCACGCCCGCGAGCGCGACGAGCGCGCCGTCGACCATGACGGGCCCGACCGGCTCGCCGCCCTGCATCGCCGAGGCCGCCCGGCCCATGATCGCCACGCCTCGCCCCGCGAGCACCGTCATCCCGAGCACGACCGCGCCGGCGAGCAGCGCCATCGTCGCGAGCCAGCCCACCAGGTCCGAGACGATGGCGATCGAGGCCAGCTCGGCGACGAGGGCGGCGAGGACGACGTAACCCACGGATCTGGAATAGCACGTCGCGCCATCCGGCGCCGTTCGTTGTACCTTGCGAGGGTGCTACGTGATGTTCTCCGGGCCGTGACCGGCGCGAGCGCCGCCATCGACCGCGGCGTCCTCCGCGTGATGGAGCGCCAGATGTCGTCGACGGCGCCGCGTGGCCTCCCGCGCGACGCGCGCGCCCGCCTGCTCGAGCTCGCCGCCGCGTACCGCGCCGCGCCGTTCTTCCCGGAGCCGCCGACGCCATCACGCGCCGACGTCACCGAGACGCGCGAGCCGCCGGCGTTCGACGCGCCCGTCACCGCGATCCGCTTCACCTCGGGCTATCGCCCGTACCTCGCGCCGTACCGCGACGAGCACCACCGCCGCATCGAGAACCACACGGTGCACGCGCGGCTCTACGGCACCGGCACGCGCCCCGTGATGCTGTGCCTCCACGGCTGGGGCGGCGGCACCTGGTGGTTCGAGGAGCGCGCGTTCGTCATCGGCTACTGGCTGCGCCGCGGCTTCGACGTCGCGCTCTTCCAGCTGCCGCACCACGGCGAGCGCACGCGCGGCCGCTCGGGCGCGCTCTTCCCGAGCGCGAACCTGGTCCGCACCAACGAGGCCTTCGGCCAGGCGATCTGGGACCTGCGCGCGTTCGCCGCCTACCTGCGCGCGCGCGGCGCGCCGTCGGTCGGCGCGATCGGGATGAGCCTCGGCGGCTACACGACCGCGTTGTGGGCGACCGTCGATCCCGCGCTCGCGTTCGCCGTCGCCATGATCCCGGCGGTCAGCATGAGCGAGCTCATGTGGCGGCACGGCGAGGAGAGCCCGGCGCGCCGCCGCGCGGTGGCCGCCGGCGTCTCGGGCGACCTGCTCGACGACGTCTTCGCGGTGCACGCGCCGACCGCGCGCCCCGTGCTCCTGCCGCGCGAGCGCCTGATGATCGTCGCCGGCAAGGGCGATCGCATCACGCCGCCCGATCAGGCGGAGAGCCTGTGGCGGCACTGGCACGAGTGCGCGATCCACTGGTTCCCCGGCGGGCACCTCGCGCAGGTCGGCCGCGGCGACGCCTTCCGCGCCGTGCGCAAGCACCTCCAGACCGTCGGCTTCCCGGTGCCGTCGTGAGCGCCGGCCAGAAGAAGCCGTTCCTCGAGGCGCTCGCCGAGGGCCCGGTGCTCTTCGATGGCGCGATGGGCACGCTCCTCTACGAGCGCGGCGTCCTGCACACGCGCAGCTACGACGAGCTCGTGCTCTCGCAGCCCGATCTCATCCGCAAGGTCCACCTCGACTACCTCGCCGCCGGCGCGCAGGTGATCGAGACCGACACGTTCGGCGCCAACCGCATCGCGCTCGCGCGCCACGGCATCGCCGACCAGATGGCGCAGATCAACAAGAGCGCGGTGAAGCTCGCCCGCGAGGCCTCCGCCGGGCGCGCGTGGGTCGCCGGCGCCGTCGGCCCGACGGGCGTGCGCTACGCGATCGCGACCGAGGCCGAGCGCCGCCGGGCGCGCCTCGCGCTCGCCGAGCAGATCGACACGCTCGTCATCGCCGGCGTCGACCTGATCCTGCTCGAGACCTTCCCGTCGATCCTCGAGCTCGAGACCGCGATCGCCGTGGCCAAGGAGCGCGGGCCCAAGGTGCCCGTCGTCGCGCAGCACGTCTTCGACCCGGCCGGCAAGGGCGACGGCGGGCTCGCGCCCTCGGAGGTCGCCGAGCGCCTGATCGCGTGCGGCGCCGACGTCATCGGCGCCAACTGCGGCGCCGGTCCGGCCGAGCTCTACGCCGTCGGCACGGCGATGATCGGCCGCGGCAAGCCGGTGATCGTCCAGCCCAACGCCGGCATGCCGTCGCTCGTCGAGGGCCGCACGATCTACGTCGCCAACCCCGAGCACTTCGGCGTGTTCGCGCGCCGCATGCTGAAGAGCGGCATCCGCGCGATCGGCGGCTGCTGCGGCACGACGCCGGAGCACATCCGCACCATGCTGGGCGCGATCCGCATGATGGGCGGCGTCCGCATCGATCAGATCGAGCAGAAGCCGAACCCGACCCAGGGCTCCGGACCGGAGACGCCGGAGCTCCGCGTGCCGCCGCCGCCGGCCGTGCCGCTCGCCGAGCGCAGCCGGCTCGGCGCGCGCATCGCGAAGGGCGAGCTCGCCGTCTCCGTCGAGCTCACGGCGCCGGCCGGCACCGACCTGACCAAGACCAAGGCGCAGGTGCAGACGCTCCTCGCCGGCGGCGTCGACATCGTCAACATCGCCGACGGCCCGCGCGCGTCGGCGCGCATGGCCAACGTCGCGGTGTGCGCGCGCCTCGCCGCCGAGACCGGCGTCGAGCCGATCCTGCACGTGTGCGCGCGCGACCGGAACTTCCTCGGGCTCGTCGCGCACCTGCTCGGGGCGGCCGCGCTCGGCCTGCGCGACCTCGTCATCATCACCGGCGACCCGCCGAAGATGGGTGACTACCCGTTCGCGACGCCGGTGTACGACGTCGACTCGATCGGCCTCCTCAAGATCGCGCGCGGCCTGAACGCCGGGTTCGATCCCGCGGGCAAGCCGATCGGCAGCGCGACGTCGTTCGTCCTCGCCACCGGCGCCGAGCCCGGCGCCCAGGACTACGACCGCGAGCTGCGCCGCCTCGAGGAGAAGAAGGACGCCGGCGCCGAGGTGGTGATGACCCAGCCGGTCTACGACCCGCGCACGCTCGAGCGCTTCCTCGACGACACCAAGGGCCTGGGCCTGCCGATCATGGTCGGCATCCTGCCGCTGGCGTCGGCGCGCAACGCCGAGTTCCTGCACAACGAGGTGCCGGGCATGTCGATCCCCGCCGAGTACCGCGCGCGCATGGCCAGGGTGCCGCAAGGGCCCGAGGCGCGGGCCGAGGGGATCAAGATCGCGCAGGAGGCGCTCGCCGCCGTGCGTCACCGCGTCGCCGGCGTGTACATCATGCCGCCGTTCAACCGCGTCGAGTCGGCGCTCGCCGTGCTCGAGGCCGCCGCCGATCGGTGGAAGCCATGTCACGCCTGACCTTCGACGACGCGCGCGCGTTCCACCAGGACGCGACGGTGACCGACCTCCACGCCGACACCGCGAAGCTGATGGACAAGGTCGGCTTCGACCTCGCGGCGCGGCACGAGCGCGTGATGCCCGTGCGCGCGAACTACGTCGGCCACGTCGACCTGCCGCGGCTGCGCGACGGCGGCGTCGCGGCGCAGTTCTTCGGCTTCTGGACCGTGCCGTACCCCGAGCGCGGCTGCGGCCGGGCGGTCGAGACGCAGCTCGACGCGCTCGACCGCGCGATGGCGAAGCACCCCGACAAGATCACGTGGGCGCTCACCCCCGAGGACGTCGCGGCCGCGAAGGCGGCGGGCAAGCTCGCGGCCCTCGGCGGCATCGAGGGCGGTCAGGCGCTCGAGGGCGACGTCGGCGCCGTCGAGCGCTTCGCGCGGCGCGGCGTCCGCTACATCGGGCTCCTCCACTTCACCGCCAACGCGCTCGGCTCGCCGGCCAAGGGCCGCGGCGCCGACCCCGACCAGGGCCTGACCGGGTTCGGCCGCGACGTCGTGCGCGAGATGAACCGGTGCGGCGTGGTCGTCGACCTCGCGCACATCAACCGCAAGGGCTTCTTCGAGGCGCTCGAGCTGTCGACCCAGCCCCCGATGGTGACGCACACCGGCGTCCTCGGCGTGCACGACCACTGGCGCAACATCGACGACGCGCAGCTCAAGGCGGTCGCCGACAAGGGCGGCTGCGTCGGCATCATCTTCGCGCGCCGCTACCTCGGCGGCGCGTCGATCGACGCGGTCGTCGATCATCTGCTGCACATCGTCGACGTCGCCGGCGAGGACGTGCCGGCGCTCGGCTCCGACTTCGACGGCTTCGTCGTCCCGCCGGTCGGGCTCGAGGACATCGCGGCGCTCCCCAACCTCACCGTCGCGCTCTCGCGGCGCGGCGTCCCCGATCGGGTCCTGCGCAAGATCCTCGGCGACAACCCGATGCGCGTGCTCGGCGCGATCGAACCGAAGGCCTGGAATG
>JAIOII010001577.1 GCA_019912685.1 Kofleriaceae bacterium | reverse complement strand
ATCTGGTTCGGCGGCGCGGGCTGGGCCGTCGCGGGCGCATCGCCGCCGAACCAGATCCAGGCACCGAACAGCAGCTCGATGACGAGGACGATCGCGAGCGTGCGCCCGCCCATGGCACGACTGGACTTCATCGAGGTCGGCGGAACCTACTCGTGACGACGGCGCGACGGCAAGGGTGTCTCGCGTGACGTTACGGTGACAGTGGTACGTTTCGCTCGTGGGTCACTCCCGGTGCCTGATCCCTGCGGTTCTTGCAGCCATCACGGTGAGCGCGGGCTGCGGCTCGTCCGCGGCGCGCCCCCGCGCTCCCGCCGAGCCCTGGGAGAAGCTCGCGGTGCGCGACGCGCCGGTCGCGCTCTACCTCTATCCGGAGGTGATCGAGCGCTACGCGCCCGACGATCGCGGCGCGTACGTCGTGCGCGTGCCCGACGGGCCCGCGCGGCGCGGCGTGCTCGAGGCGATCGGCGCCGGCGACGACATCGCCGGCGAGGACGGCTACGTCGTGCGGCTGTCGGCGGCGGAGCGCGACGAGGTGGCGGCGCGGAGCGGCGTCGCGGGCGTCGAGATCCTGCAGCCGGCCGATCGCCGGTCGCTGCTCGTCGACCGCGCCACCGAGCTGCCCGAGGTGCGGATCGATCTGTTCCGCGACGCGAGCGCCGACGAGGTCGCGGCGCTCGGCGCGTGGATCGCGGCGCGCGGCGGGCGCGTCCTGTGGAGCGGGCGCATCGCGCTCAGGGGACGCGTGCCGCGCGAGGCGATCGCGGAGGCCTCACGGCTCTCGCCGGTGCGGTGGATCGAGTAGCATCGAGGCGATGCGTCTCCGCCTCGCCCTCCTGCCCTTCCTGTTCCTCGTCTGCGTCGTCGGTTGCGAGAAGAAGAAGACCGGCGACACGGGCTCGTCGAGCCCGCCGGCCAAGGTCGCGATCGTGCTCGACGACAAGGTGCTGACCGAGGAGGTCAAGCTGTCCGGCGTACCGCAGCCGATCGACAAGCTCGTCGCGCTGCCGCCGGCGGACACGTGGATCGCCGTGGAGGCGATCGACGGCGCTGGCAAGGTGACGACGGTGCTCGCCCCGGCGAAGAACTCGCCGGGCGCCATGCCGGCGCTGGTCGAGGACGCCCGCGGTCCGACGTTCGGCTGGCTGCTGCAGGGGCAGCTCGCGCAGCCGATCCGCGGGATCGCGAAGGTGACGGTGAAGACGAAGGGCGACGAGGGCAAGCCGGTCGAGGGCATGGACCACGAGGGCGGCCACGGCGGCGGCGACTCGGGCGGCGGCGGCGATCACGGGACCGGCGGCAACGCGGCGGACAAGGGCGTGCGCGCGACGCCGACGGCGGAGCTGAAGATCGAGGTCGAGGGACCGGGCGGGACGTCGACGTTCACCGGCGACAAGATGGTCGGGCTGCCGGAGGTGAAGGCGCCGGCGGGTGACACCGAGACGCCGGGCTGGGCGCTCGTCGACGTGCTCGGCGCGGCCGGGCTGAAGGACGCGAAGTCGGTGACGCTCACCGACGACGAGGGCGCGTCGCTGCGCCTCGAGGGCGAGGACTTCGACCCGGCGAAGACGATCCTCTACCTCAAGCTGAACCGGAGCGGCGTGATCCGCTTCCGCATGTTCAAGAAGACGGGCGACGTCTGGGACGTCGCCGGCGAGCTGCGCGGGATCAAGAGGATCAAGGTCGCGAGCTGAGCGCGCGCGCGATCGCGTCGAGCTCGCGCATGGCGGCGGCGCGAAGGTCCGGCTTCCGGACGGCGTCGAGGTACGCGATCGCGCGGTAGCGGCGGAGCAGGTCGGCGGCGGCATCGTCGCCGCGGGCGGCGCGGAAGTCCGCAAGCGCGGAGCCGACCACCTTGTAGCGAGCCGCGAAGGAGTCGGAGGTCGGCGAGGCGGTGCGGTCCGGCGGAGGCGCGCGAGAGGGAGAGGGCGCGCGAGAGGGAGAGGCAGAGGGTGACCGAGAGGGAGACCCGACGTCCGACGGATCCGGCTGCGGTTCCGTCTCCGTCTCCGTCTCTCTCTCCATCTCCCTCTCCTTCTCCTTCTCCCTCTCCATCTCCGTCTCCCTCTCCTTCTCCCTCTCCTTCTCCCTCTCCTTCTCCCTCTCCATCTCCCTCTCCTTCTCCCTCTCCTTCTCCCTCTCCATCTCCCTCTCCTTCTCCTTCTCCTTCTCCCTCTCCATCTCCGTCTCCCTCTCC
>JAIOII010000158.1 GCA_019912685.1 Kofleriaceae bacterium | reverse complement strand
GCTGCGGGCTGGCGGCGTGGCCGGGGTGGATGCTCGATCGCCAGCGCGTCGCCGTGCTCGCCGCCCTCGCCAAGCTTCCGCCCGCGCCGCGCGACCTGGCGATGCGGCTCCTGCGCAAGCGCGCCGGCGATCGGCCCTGGGACCTGCGCGACGATCCGAAGAACCAGGCGTTCCTCGCCGGGCTGCGCGCGCGGGGCATCGATCCGGCGCCGTGGCTCGACGACCCGCCGCGCTCGGTCACCGCCGCCGACGGCTCCACCCTCACCGTCGGCTTCGCCGGCGACCCGCTCGACGTCTTCGTCATGGGCGAGCACTTCAACACCTGCCTCGGCGCCGACGGCGTGAACTTCTTCTCCGTCGTCACCAACGCCGCCGACATCAACAAGCGCGTCCTCTATGCACGCCGGCCCGACGGCAAGGTCGCGGGCCGCTGCCTGTTCGCCCTCACCGACGGCGGCCGCATCCTCACGTTCGAGCCGTACGCCCACGAGGGCAAGATCGAGTTCGGCCGCGTCGTGCGCGACCGCGCGCTCGAGCTCGCGGCGCGCATGGGCACCGAGGTCGTCGGCAGTGGCAGCGTCAGCACGCTCGTCGCCGACGAGTGGTACGACGACGGCGCGCACGATCTCGTCGAGCGCTTCCCCGCGCTCGTCGGCGAGTCGGAGCTACGCACCGAGCTGGCGACGATCTCGCCGGCCGCGCTCGTCGCCCGCCTCGTCGAGGCGCTCGCCCACCCGCTCGACGATGTGACCTTGCCGCTCGTCATCAGCCTGCCCGAGGTGCAGCGCCGCCCCGAGCTCGTCGTCGCGCTCGGCCCGGCGCTCCTCGCCGCCGCCGCGATCCCCGACGCCACGATGATCCAGGCCGCGCGCATCGCGCTCCAGGCCGGCGATCTCGCCATGGCCGACCGCCTGCTCGCCGGCCGCGCGCGCCCGCAGATGATGGTCGACACGCCGCGCTGGGTCGGCGACGTCCTCGCCCGCGTGCGCCCGTCGCTGGCGCTGTCGCTCCTGCGCTCGACCCGCGAGCGCGGCGTGCGCGGCTGGGAGGACGAGCCGGTCGAGCGCGTCGTCGTCGCCGCCATGGCGATGGAGCACCTGCGCCGCCCGCGCCAGGCCGCCGCCCTCTACCGCCTCGCCATCCGCCGCGGCTGGCAATCCCTCGTCCAGGAGCTGAAGCCGCGCCTCGCCGCGATCGAAGCTCGCTCGGCATAGGAAGGGCAAGACAGGGAGGATCGAGCATGACGACGACGTGCGAAGACGCGCGCCAGGCGATCCGCGGCGGCCGATTCGTGGGCTGGCGCGGGTTACCGCGAGGGTGCACGCCGGAGGCGCTGTTCGGCGTCGCGTTCGACGAGAGCTGGGGGCTGCGCAAGCTCGGCGACGAGCACGACGCGGCGCGCATGCGTCTGCTCGACCTGGCGGGCTACTACAGGCCACTGGCGAACGTGCGGGACGGGGCGGTCGTGATGTTCGACGGCACGAACCCGGTGCTCGACGGCGGTTGGAGCGCGCTGTCCGCGGACCTCGGCACGCCCGACGCGACCCGGGACTTCGGCTACGGCTCGGTGACGATGGCCGGCGGGGAGCGCATCCACGCGGCGCGCGGGATCACGGTGTTCCTGAATCCAGAGAATCAGGTGGTCGTTCACATCGCGGTCTATCCAGCGACGACTCTTGACGATTACGAGCGGCGGCTGCGACCGAGCCTCGACAAGCACTACCGTTGACGGCGGCTCAGGGGGATAGTGGTGGGGTCATGAGCTTCTCGGCGTGGTTCCAGTGCATCTCCGGCTGCGACGGCCGGTGGCCGCTGGACGAGGTCCGTTACCGGTGTCCGCGGTGCAACGACCTGCTCGAGGTCGTGCACGATCGCGACGCGCTCCTCTCCCGGCCGCCGGCGGCGTGGCGCGCGCTCTTCGACGAGCGCTGGCGAGCGACGCGGCACCCCGACACGTCGGGGGTCTGGGGCAAGCGCGAGCTGGTCGCGCCGCACGTGCGCGAGGAGCACATCGTGACCGCGGCCGAGGGCGCGAGCGCGCTCCTGCCGGTGCCCGGGCTCGCCGCCGAGCTCGGCATCGAGGAGGTGCGCGTCAAGCAGTGCGGCGTGTCGCACACCGGCTCGTTCAAGGACCTCGGGATGACGGTGCTCGTCTCGACGGTCAAGCAGATGATCGCCGACGGCCGGCGCATCGCGGCGATCGCGTGCGCGTCGACGGGCGACACGTCGGCGGCGCTCGCGGCGTACGGCGCCGCCGCCGGGGTGCGCACGGTCGTCATCCTGCCGCGCGGCAAGATCTCGACGGCGCAGCTCGTGCAGCCGCTCGCCAACGGCGCGCTCGTGCTCGCGCTCGACACCGACTTCGACGGCTGCATGGCGATCGTGCAGGAGCTCGCCGAGCGCGAGGGCGTCTACCTCGCGAACTCGATGAACTCCCTCCGCCTCGAGGGCCAGAAGACCGTGGCCATGGAGATCGTCCAGCAGCTCGGCTGGGAGATCCCCGACTGGGTCGTCATCCCCGGCGGCAACCTCGGCAACGTGAGCGCGCTCGGCGCCGGCTTCCAGACGCTCGTCGACCTGGGGCTCATCACGCGCAGCCCGCGCATCTGCGTCGCCCAGGCGGCGAACGCGAGCCCGCTCCATCAGGCCTTCCTGCGCGGGTTCGAGAACTTCGAGTCGGTGCCGGCGAGGACGACGCTTGCGTCGGCGATCCAGATCGGCAACCCCGTGAGCTGGAAGAAGGCGGTGCGCGCGATCCAGCGCGCCGACGGCGTCGTCGAGGCGGCGTCCGAGGCCGAGCTCGCCGACGCGGCGGCGCGCGCCGACCGCTTCGGCCTGTTCACGTGCCCGCACACCGGCGTGGCGCTCGCCGCGCTCGAGAAGCTCGTCGCCGGCGGCCAGGTCCGCCGCCACGACCGGGTGGTCGTGGTCTCGACCGCGAGCGGCCTCAAGTTCGCCGACTTCAAGGTCGGCTACCACGAGGGCCGGCTCGCCGACGTCCCGGCGCCGCGCTGGCGCAACCAGCCCGTCGAGCTCGCGGCGAAGTACGACGACGTCCGGTCGGCCCTGTGGCGCGGGCTACAGGGCGGCTGAAGGATCTCGAGCCGGGCGCGCAGCGCCCCCGGACGCGAAGCGGACGGCGACGGCGTAGCCGGCGGGCGACAGCCGAGCGAAGCAAGGACCGTCGAAGTACCACGCCGGGCGGCCGGCCGCTGGGGTACGTTCGCGAGCCATGAGGGTGAGCCGACCTGCGTCCATCGTCCGTGCCCTGTTCGTCATCGCCGCGGCGGGCGCCATGCCCGCGTGCAGCTGCGGCGGCGACGACGGCGGCGATGACGACCCCGACGGAGGCGTCTCGACCGCGCACTGCACGTACGAGCCGCTCCAGCCCAACGCGAACGCCGGGACGCCGGTGACGCCGGGCACGCTCGAGGCCGGCGCCGCCGAGGTCGTGATCGACGTGCCGGTCGGCACCGGCATGGGCGGCTACACCGGCCGCGCCAACTTCCTCGGCTCCTTCGATCCCGTCGACAACCGCATCATCGCGATCGCCAACGAGTGGCAGCCGACGGTCGGCATCGAGACCCGCTCGATGGTCAAGGCGGTGGCGCTGAAGGTCGGCGTCGAGACCGTCGTGTGGCTCAAGGTCGACGCGATCTTCGCGTACGAGGACTGGGTGTTCGAGCTCGAGCGCCGCCTCGGCCCCGCGTACCGCGGCAAGATCCTCATCTCCACGTCGCACAGCCACTCGTCGTTCTCGCAGTTCACGGGGCACTCGCCGCTCAAGCTCGGCTCGGGCGAGTTCCGCGAGATCATCCACGCGCGCTTCACCGACGCGTTCGAGGCCGCCGCGCGCGCCGCGATCGCCGACCTCCAGCCGGCGCGCATCGGCTTCTTCAGCGACATCGACTTCGATCCGACCGACCAGATCAGCCGCGAGCGCCGCGGCGAGAACGACGACATGCCCGGTGGCAACCGCAAGGACGACCAGTTCCGCCTCATCCGCCTCGACACGACCGGCGGCGAGCCGATCGCGATCATCCCGGTCTTCGGCATGCACCCGACGCTGAACGATCAGGACAACCCCGTCGCGACGACCGAGTCGGTCGGCCACCTCGAGCGTCAGGTGGAGGAGCGGTTCGCGCAGGAGGTCGTGGTCATGCACGTCCAGGGCGCAGGCGCCGACGTGTCGTCGGTCGGCCACGGCGGCGTCGACTGCAACGTGAAGCCGGGCGCGGCGACCGATCCGTGCTTCGGCTGGCTCAAGGCGGAGGGCCACGGCCGCGCCGGCGTCGACACGATCATGGCGGCGTGGACGTCGGCGGGCGGCGCGATGACCGATCAGCTCGCGCTCGCGATGGTGACGCAGTCGGTCGAGCTCGGCCCGTTCCACGACACGTACTCGATCCGCGGCGGTGAGCTCACGTACGCCCCGTTCGATCTCGGCCGCCCGGCCGACGGCCGGATCTGGACCAACCCGGCGGGGCGCACCGGCCTCATCTCGCCGATCGACGAGTACAACGCGCCGGTCGGCGCCGCCCTGTGCGAGACCGACACGGCGCTCTTCCCGGTGGCGGCGATGCCCGGCACCGACGGGCTGCCGGTCTACGGCTCGTGCGTGCGCATCGACGAGGCGGGAACGATCCTGTCGCAGCTCCTCGGCCTCACGCTCGACGACGTGAGCGCGAGCGGCCCGGCGTGCGGCATGACGCGCACGACCGTGTCCGTCCTGCGCCTCGGCGACTACCTCGTGCCGACGATGCCGGGGGAGCTGTCCGTGCTCCTCGCCGACCGCATCCGCGAGGAGTCGCCGGTCGACCTGCAGCACACGATCGCGATCGGCTACTCGCAGGGCCACATCGGCTACTGCATGACCGCCGAGGACTGGCTGCACGGCGGCTACGAGTCGAGCGTGACCTTCGGCGGGCCGCTCGAGGCGGAGATGGTCGCCGAGCGCGTCATCGCGCTCATGCCCGAGGCGCTGGGCGCGATGCGCGCCGACGGCGCCCTGGGCGGCGCCGATCGCACCGTCATCGCGGTGCCGATGGACAGCCTGCCGCACGACGATCCGGCGCCGCAGGCCGGCACGGTGCCCGCGACGGTGTCGTCGGATCTGTGGATGCGCTCGGGCCGCCCGGCGCAGGCGCAGCCGGACGCGAACGTCCCGCGCGTCCACGGCCTCGCGACGTTCGTGTGGCACGGCGACGATCCGCTCACGAAGACGCCGGTGGTGACGCTCCAGCGCGAGATCACGGCGGGGAGCGGCACGTACGAGGACGTCCTGCGCACGAGCGGCCGGCCGGTGCAGGACGGCGACTTCATCCTGACGTACGCGCCGAGCCCGCTCATCCGCGAGAGCGGGCCGCAGACGCACGTCTGGGCCGTCGAGTGGCAGCCGGTGCCGTGGACCGGCGCGGCGATGGGGCTCGACGCGCTCGACCGGCGCGGCGCGGTGCCGTTCGGCAACTACCGCTTCCACGTCGCCGGCGACGGCTGGACGCTCGACTCGGATCCGTTCGCGGTCAGCGCCGGCACGATGACGGTCGCGGCGTCGCGCAGCGGCAACGTGGTGACGGTGGCGAGCAACTGGCACGCGCCGAAGGGCTACCGCCTCCTCGACATGCAGCTCGACTCGAACGTGCCGGTGCCGCTGCGCATGCAGGAGGTGACGATCCGGGCCTACGCCGCCGGCGACGTGCTGGTGGGGACGCCGCAGACGCTCACGACCGACGCGCAGGGCCGGGTGACGCATGACTTCGGCGCCGCCGCGGCCACGATCGTGCGGATCGACGTGCGCGACGGGTTCATGAACAACGGGAGCGCGGCCCTCTGACCGTGTAGACTCCGGGCGCCGTGAGCCGGAGACCCGACAGCACCGTCGATCAGGGAGCCTTCGAGGACGAGCTCGGACCGATCGTCGAGCCGCTGCGCGAGATCTCGCGCTACGTCGTGATCGAGGAGCTGGGCGCGGGCGCGATGGGCGTCGTGTACCGCGCGCACGATCCGGACCTCGGGCGGCAGGTCGCGATCAAGCTGGTGCACGCGGGGAGCTCGGCGGCGCGCTCGACGCGGCTCCTGCGCGAGGCGCAGGCGATCGCGCGGGTCGCGCACCCCAACATCGTCGCGATCCACGACGTCGGCATCCACGTCGATCCGACGGGCGAGCAGGTCTTCATCTGCATGGAGCTGGTCGAGGGGCCGCGCCTGCGCGACTGGATGGCGGCGGGGCCGCGCACGCTGCGCGAGATCGTCGGCGTGTTCGTGCAGGCGGCGCGCGGGCTCGCGGCCGCGCACGACGCCGGGCTCGTGCACCGCGACTTCAAGCCCGAGAACGTGCTCGTCGGCAAGGACGGGCGCGTGCGCGTCGTCGACTTCGGGCTCGTGCGCTGGGCCGAGGGCGACGACGCGGCGGTCGTGCCCGGCGAGGCGGCGGTGCTCGCGCTCGACGAGAGCATCACGCCCGCGGGCGCGGCCGTGGGGACGCCGCGCTACATGTCGCCCGAGCAGATCCGCGCCGTCGCCGTCGGGCCGGCGGCGGACCAGTTCGCGTTCGGCGTGTGCCTGTACGAGGCGCTCGCCGGGCAGCGCCCCTTCCTCGGCGACAACATCGCGTCGCTGATGAAGGCGGTCGCCTCGGGCGACATGCGCCCGTGGCCGACGACGTGCACGGCGCCGAGGTGGCTGCGCGCGCTCGTCGAGCGCGCGGTGTCGGTGCGGCCGGCGGACCGCTGGCCGTCGATGCACGTGATCGTCGAGGAGCTCACCCGCGACCGCGAGCACGAGCGGCGCGCCGCGCTCGACGGCTCGGCGTCGATGGATCCGATGCTCGCGGCGTTCCCGCCGCCCGACGACCTCTTCGTCGCGCGCAAGGTCGAGGAGCTGCGCAGCCAGCTCGAGCGCGCGTGGGCGCACAAGTCGCGCGGCGCGCTGCCCGCGGCGCTCAAGATCGTCGCCGAGGTCGGGCCGGAGATCGACCGCCTCGGCTACCGGCCGCTGCGCGCGGCGATGCTCTACCTGCGCGGCAACCTGCAGTACCGCACCGGCGACGCGCTCGGCGCGCGCGTGACGCTGCTCGAGGCGGCGCGCGAGGCGGCGCGGGCCGGCGACGACTGGCAGGTCGCGAACACGTGGACGTTCCTCGTGCTCGTCGTCGGGCTCGGGCTCAAGCGCTTCGACGAGGCGGAGGGGCTGATGGCGGCCGCCGAGGTCGCGCTCGAGCGGGTCGGCGAGAACGCGTCGTTGCGCTCGCGCCTGCTCAACAACTGGGGCACGTGCCTGCTCGCGCGCGGGCGCGCGCTCGACGCCGCCGACTGCTTCCTGCGCGCGGTCGAGCTCGACAGCATCACGCACGGCTCGAACCACGGCTTCGTCGCGGTGTCGCTGCTCCACCTCGCCGAGGCCAGCATCGCGTCGGGGAAGCTCGCGGACGCCGGGATCGTGCTCGATCGGGCGTGGACCCTGTGCCAGCCCGATCGCCTGGCGCCGACGCCGACGCGCCTCCGCTGCCAGGCGCTCGTCGGGCGCCTGCGCGTCGCCGAGGCGCGCCCCGCCGACGCGATCGGCCCGCT
>JAIOII010001576.1 GCA_019912685.1 Kofleriaceae bacterium | reverse complement strand
GCCCAATCCGCCGGCGTCGGGCTCGTCCCCTTCCGCGAGGCGCTCGCAGCCGAGGATCTCGACGGCGTCGATCTCGAGATCGATCACGGCGCCCGGCGTCGTGGTCTGCCACTGCACGCCATAGAGCTTCGCCTGGTCGATCGCCGGCGGATTGGGCTTGCCCCACCCGCCCTCCTGCTTCAGCTGCTCGAACGGCACCTCGAAGCGCACCCACTCCTCGCCCACCTGGAACGTGAGCCCGAAGTCGTTGAAGCACTCGGTGCACACGCCGCCGCGTGGGTCGGTGTTGCCGTCGGGCACCTTGACGCGGAAGTACGGCGTGCCGCCCGGCCCGCGACGCGCCTTGAACGCGATGCCACGGAACGCGCTCGCGTCGATCGGCGCGTCCGACGACGTGAAGCCGAGGCCGACGCCGCCGTAGACCTCGCCCTGCGCCGCGAGCTGCCCCGCGATGCGGATCGGACCGCTGCCGCGCTTCTCGAGCCGCGTGCCGCCCTCGTCGGCGTACGTGTACGCGCCGTCGAGGCTCACCGGACAGTCCGCGTCCGCCGACCCCGCGACGCCTCCCGCGATCACCAGGCCCACCGCGATCCGAACGACGAATTTCATCGGTGACCTACTCGTAGAAGCGCACGTCGTCGACGGCGAAGTCGAAGGACAGGTCCTTGTCGGCCTGGAACAGCACCGCGGTCACGTCGGTCGCGGCGAACGGCACCGGCTTGCCCCAGCCGCCCTGCCGCAGCTCGTCGAAGCGGACGACGTGGTCCTGCCACTCCGGCGTCAGATCGATGAAGCGGCCGTGCAGGTCGTCGCACTCCTCGCCCATCGTCGTGCTCGGCACGCACTGGCCGCCGCGATCGGTCGGCGTCACGCCGACGACCTCGAGCGAGACGGTGATCGGGATGTTGCCCTTCGCCTTGAACGCGATGCTGGTGAAGCGGCTCGCGTCGTACGGACCGCGCGGCCCTTCGAGGCCGAGCGCGGCGGGGTTGTTGAGGTCGAAGCCCATGCCCGCGCCCCACTCGGTGAAGCCCGAGCCCGACGTGCCCGCCGAGAACGAGCTGCCGTCGGCGCCGCCGGTCGTCGTGGTGAAGCCCGAGCCCGGCGGGATCTGGCTGCCCGTCGTGCTCGCGTCGTTGAACGTGTACCAGCCGCCGACGCGACCGTTGGTCTCGTCGATCGCGTCGTCGCCGTCCTCGAGGTCGTCGATCAGGTCCGACGGCCCGGTCGGCGTCGGGTCGTCGCCGCCGCCGCCGCCGCCCGCACACCCGACGAGCCCGGTGCCGGCGCAGAGCGTGATCAAGAACCGCCACGATTGTGTCCGCATCGCGTCCTCCTGTTTCGGCTACCTGACCCGAACGAGAGACGGCGCGCCTCCATCGGGTCAGGGACTCGACGACCTCTATCACCGGCGCGTGCAGTTGCAGCCGGTCGACGCATAACCGCCATGGGAACGATCGAAACGGTGACGAGGCGCGCGGCGCGCGACGGTACGCATGGAGGCGTGACGCGACCGCTCGTCCTCGCGCTCGTCGGCATCGGCGCCATCGCATGCCCCGCGTGCGCGCCGCGCTCGCAGGCCGAGCCCGGCGTGCTCCTCATCGAGGAAAAGGAGCAGACGTCGTCGTTCATCCGCAACTTCAACCCGCTCGTCGAGGTCGGCGACCTGCGCTGGCCGGCGCTGCACTCGATGTACGAGCCCATGTTCATCTACAACCCGCTCGATGGCGCGTACGTGCCGTGGCTCGGCACCGCGTACGCGTGGAGCGACGACCACCGCCGGCTGCGCGTCGACCTCCGCCGCGGCGTGCGCTGGTCCGACGGCGCGCCGTTCACCGCGCGCGACGTCGTCTTCACCTTCGGGCTGATCGAGCGCTTCGACGCGCTCGACCTGCGCGGCGTGGGCGAGTTCGTCGAGGGCGTGACCGCCGTCGACGATCACACGGTCGACATCACGTTTCGGCGTGTGTTCCTGCCCGGCTTCTACTACCTCGCGCAGCAGCCGATCGTCCCCGAGCACCGCTGGAAGGACGTCGCCGATCCGGTGTCCTGGGCGAACCCGCACCCGGTCGCGACCGGTCCGTTCACCGAGGTCACGCAGTTCGAGACCCAGGCCTACCGCGTCGAGCGCAACCCGTACTACTGGCAGCTGCCCGCGCGGCCGCAGGTGAAGGCGATCCGCTTCCTCGCGTTCCCCGGCAACGAGCAGGCCGCGTTCGCGCTCGTCAGCGGCGAGGTCGACTGGGCGGGCAGCTTCGTGCCCGCGATCGAGCGCATCTTCGTCGCCGAGGATCGCGAGCACCACCGCTACTGGTTCCCGCCGATCGACGGCGGCGTCCTGCTCTACGCCAACACGACGCGCGCCCCGTACGACGACGCGCGCGTGCGCAAGGCGCTCTCGCTCGCGATCGACCGCGACCTCGTCGTCGAGGTCGGCATGTACGGCTACACCCGCCCCGCCGACGCGACCGGCCTGAACGACGCGCATGCCCGCTTCCGCGACGCGGCCGCGGTCTCCGCCGGCGACTGGGTCGCGCACGATCCGGCGCGCGCCGAGGCGCTCCTCGAC
>JAIOII010000157.1 GCA_019912685.1 Kofleriaceae bacterium | reverse complement strand
CTCCCACGGGGCCGTCCACGACCCGAAGGGCCTGGACCTGGACGCGCTGCTGGCGCTCAAGGCCTCGGGCAAGAGCGTGTGCGACCTGCCGGGGGCGAAGAAGATCGCCGGCGAGGAGGCGGTCGCGGTCGAGTGCGACATCTGGATCCCCGCCGCGCGCCCCGACGTCCTCCGCGAGGACAACGCGGGCCGTCTCAAGGCCCGCATGGTCGCGCCCGGGGCGAACATCGCGGCGACCTACGGCGCGGAGAAGATGCTCCACGAGCGCGGCGTCCTGTGCCTCCCGGACTTCATCGCGAACGCCGGCGGCGTCATCTGCGCGGCGATGGAGTACCACGGCTCCACGCAGGCGGTCGTGATGCGGACGATCGCGGAGAAGATCGCGGCCAACACGGAGGAGGTGCTGGAGACCTCCAAGCGGACGGGCGCGCCGCCGCGCGACGCGGTGCCGCGACAGGCCGCCCCGTTCCCCGACGATCGCGCCGCCATCACGCCGCAGTCGCGCTCCCTGCTCGTCATCGAGGACGACGTCGCGTTCGCCCGCGTGCTGCACGACCTCGCCCACGAGCAGGAGTTCCTGTGCGCGGTCGCGACCACCGGCGAGGACGGCCTCGCGCTCGCCCGCGCGCTCCGGCCCAGCGCGATCGTCCTCGATATCTCGCTGCCCGACCGCTCGGGCCTCGCCGTGCTCGACGCGCTCAAGCGCGACTCGCGGACGCGCCACATCCCCGTCCACGTGGCGTCGGCGCACGATCACGCGCGCACCGCGCTCGAGATGGGCGCCGCCGGCTACGTGCTCAAGCCGGTCGAGCGCGAGCGGCTGCTCGAGGCCTTGCGACGCCTGGAGGACCGCTTCACGCGCACGGTGCGGCGGGTGCTCGTCGTCGAGGACGATCCCCTGCTCCGTGATAGCACCGCCCGCCTCCTGTCCAGCGATCACGTCGAGGTGGTCACCGCCGGCACCTCCGCCGCCGCGCTCGCCTTGCTGGAGAAGTCGACCTTCGACTGCATGGTGCTCGATCTCTCGCTGCCCGACCGCAGCGGGGTCGAGCTGCTCGCCGACATGACCCGCCACGAGCAGTTCAGCGTCCCGCCGGTCATCGTGTACACGGGGCGGGCGCTCAGCGACGCGCAGCTGCGCGAGCTCGAGCGCTTCTCCCACTCGATCATCATCAAGGGCGCGAAGTCGCCCGAGCGCCTGCTCGACGAGGTCGCGCTGTTCCTCCACCAGGTCGAGGCCGAGCTGCCGCCCGATCGCCAGCGGATGCTGCGCGACGCGCGCAACCGCGAGGCCGCGTTCGAGGGCCGGCGCATCCTCGTCGTCGAGGACGACGTGCGCAACGTCTTCGCGCTCACCGCGCTGCTCGAGCCCAAGGGCGCGAAGGTCGAGGTCGCCCGCAACGGCAAGGAGGCGCTCCAGCAGCTCGACGCCGACCCGGACGTCGACCTCGTGCTGATGGACCTCATGATGCCCGAGATGGACGGGCTCGAGGCCACGCGCCGCATCCGCAAGGACCTGCGCTTCGCCAGGCTGCCGATCATCGCCCTCACCGCCAAGGCCATGACCGACGACCGCGACCGGAGTCTCGAGGCCGGTGCCAACGACTACATCGCCAAGCCGCTCGACGTGGACAAGCTCCTGTCCCTGGCGCGGGTATGGATCCGCAAGTGACGACGTCCGCCCCGGACATCGAGCTCGGGCTCTTCCTCGACGCGATCTACCGCACGTATCACTACGACTTCCGGGCGTACTCCGCGGCCTCGCTCAAGCGCCGCGTCGCGGCGGCGCTGAAGCGCTTCGAGTGCCCCACGATCTCGCGGCTGCAGGAGCGTGTCCTGCGCGATCCGCGCTTCTTCAACGAGCTGCTCGGCTACCTGACCGTGCAGGTCAGCGACCTGTTCCGCGACCCGCTCTACTTCCAGGCGCTGCGCGATCGCGTGATCCCGTACCTGCGCACGTACCCGCGCATCAAGGTCTGGGTCGCCGGCTGCGCCACCGGCGAGGAGGCATATTCGATCGCCATCGTCCTGCACGAGGCCGAGCTGCTCGATCGCAGCCTGGTCTATGCCACCGACATCAACCCCGAGGCGCTGCGCGTGGCCGCGGCCGGCATCTACGACACCGAGCGCTTCGCGCGCTTCAGCCAGAGCTACCTCGCGAGCGGCGGCACCGGCTCGCTCTCCGACTACTACGCCGCGGCCTACAGCGGCGCGGTGCTCGACCGTCGCCTGCGCGACCGCATCGTCTTCTCCGACCACAGCCTGGCCACCGACAGCGTCTTCGCCGAGGTCCAGCTCGTCTCCTGCCGCAACGTCCTCATCTACTTCGAGCGCGCGCTCCAGGACCGCGCGATCGGCGTCCTCACCGACTCCCTCGCGCGCAAGGGCTTCCTCGGCCTCGGCCTGAAGGAGACCCTGCGCTTCTCCTCCCACGCCGACGTCTTCACCGAGCACGTGCCCGAGGCGCGGCTCTACCAGAAGCTATGACCGCCACCCGTCCGCTCCAGCTCCTCGTCGTCGGCGGCTCCGCCGGCGCGCTCGAGCCACTCCTCGCGATCGTCGGCGCGCTCCCGCCGGCCCTGGAGACGCCGATCGCCGTCCTGCTCCACCTGTCGCCCCGGCAGCCCAGCCTCTTGCCGCAGCTCCTCGGGCACGTGACGTCGCGCCGGGTCCGCGAAGCGGAGGACAAGGAGCCGCTCGCGCCCGGCACGATCTACGTCGCGCCGCCGGACTATCACCTGCTCGTCGAGCGCGCCGGGACGCTCGCGCTCTCCGTCGATCCGCCGGTCAACTTCTCCCGACCGTCGATCGACGTGCTCTTCGAGTCGGCCGCGGACGCGTTCGGCCCCGGCGTCGCCGCGCTCGTGCTCTCCGGCAGCAACCACGACGGCGACGCGGGCGAGCCCGGCG
>JAIOII010001575.1 GCA_019912685.1 Kofleriaceae bacterium | reverse complement strand
CAACGTGCCGTAGGGGTCGACGACGTCGGGCACCGAGCCGGCGATCGGCTGCGGCGCGCGCGGATCGGCGACGAGCACCACCTCGCGGCCCTCGCGCGCGACGACGAGGTGATCGTCGTCGACCTCGACCACCGAGAACCCGGCGAGCGTGTCGCCCTCGCTGACGAGCACGTGGGCACGGCGATCCTGGTCGTAGACGAGCGCCTGGCGCGTCTCGGGAAGGAGCTTCACCACCCGGAACGGGACCCGGCCCAGCTTCTTCTTCGGCTTCGGAGCCGGATTCGCCTGCGGCGCCGACACGTTGGGCGCCTCGGCCTCGGCGCGCGCGCTTCCGGCGGCGAGGCAGAGCCCCAGAGCCAGCATCAGTCGGCGAGCCATCACGCCCGATCTTGGTGCAATCGACGTTCCGGCGCCAGGTCTCACTGGGGGCGCGGCCTTGGCCGACGGCGCGCCGTCGCCTGTGGACCGGTGGTCACAGGTAGGCGGGCGGGCACCGCACACGCAACGCGGCCTTCGACTCCCTCCGGTCGCTCAGGCCGAACGGCTTCCTTCGGTCGCTCGGGCCGAACGGGCCTACTTCGCGGCCTTGGCGTCCTTGGTCTCGAACTCGGACAGGTCCAGGTCCTGGAGCTCCTTGAGGTCCTCGGCGGTGAGGCCCGACGCGGACAGGGTCTCGCTGACTCCCGGCGTCTCCTCCTTGCCGTCGCCCGCCTTGAGCTGGGGCGCGGCCGCCGCCTTGGGCGCCTCGAGCAGGCCCATCTTGGCCTTGAGCTCCGAGAGCGCGTCGTCCTCGTTGCCGCCGCCCGCCTCGAGCGCCAGGAACTTGCTCTCGAGCGTGTCGCCCGACAGCTCGCCCGCGAGCTCGGCGCCGGCCTCGGCCTCGGCCTCCATCAGCGCGATGCGCTCGGACATGCGGTCGAACGTCTCGAACGCGCTCGTGTCGCCGAGGCCCTGCATCGTGTTCGCGATCTGCTGCTGCGCCTCCGCGCGCTTCTTGCGCGCGATGAGGATGTTCTTCTTGCGCTTGGCTTCCTCGATCTTGTTGTTGAGGAGCCGGAGCGCGTCCTTCAGCTTCTCGACCGCCTGCTTCTGCGCCACCCACTGCTGCTGGAACTGCTCGCTGATGTTCTCGTGCTCCTGCTTGCGCACGAGGGCCTGGCGGGCGAGGGCGTCGTCACCGGCGCGCACGGCGACCATGGCCTTGCGCTCCCACTCCTTGGACTTCTCCTGCTCCGCCGTGTACTGCTTCTGCAGCTTCTTCTCGTCGGCGATGGCGACCGCGACCGCCTTCTTCGCGTCGGCCAGCTGCTGCTGCATCTCGAGCAGCACCTGGCTGAGCATCTTCTCGGGATCCTCGGCCTTGGTGATGAGGTCGTTGATGTTGCTCTTGATGAGCGTGCCGAGCCTGGAGAAGATTCCCATTTGTTTTCCCGCGCCGAGGACGAGTGAGCTAGCTCCACGAGCGTACGGGAGAAGGTGCCTTGTTGCAACGTCCGCCCGGCGCGTGCTACCTCGACGCACGAGCGCCGCTTGGCGCGTTCTCCTCGGATGAGCACCTCGCTGCCGCGCCACGTCGGCATCATCATGGACGGCAACGGCCGCTGGGCACAGGTCCGCGGTCTGCCCCGCATCGAAGGCCACCGCGTCGGCGCCGAGAGCGTGCGTGACATCACCCGCGCGTCGCGCCAGCTCGGCCTCGAGGCCCTCACGCTGTACGCCTTCTCGTCGCAGAACTGGGCGCGCCCGGCGGAGGAGGTCAAGGCGCTGATGGAGCTCCTCCGCGACTACCTCGTCGACGAGCGCGCCGAGATCATGGACAACCAGATCCGGCTGCACGCGATCGGCGACATCGAGCGACTGCCGGCCTTCGTCAAGGATCCGCTCGACGCCCTGTGCCGCGACTCCGCGCACCACCGCGGCATGACGCTCACCCTGGCACTGTCGTACGGCGGCCGCGAGTCGCTCGCGCGAGCGGCGCGCGCGCTGGCGGCGCGGGTGCAGGCCGGCGAGCTGCCCCTCGACGGCATCGACGTCGACACGCTCGGCGGCGCGCTGCCGACCGGCATCCTGCCGTCGCTCGACCTCCTCATCCGCACGAGCGGCGAGCAGCGCATCTCCAACTTCCTGCTCTGGGAGTCGGCGTACGCCGAGCTGATGTTCGTCGACGTGATGTGGCCCGACTTCCGCCGCACCGACCTCTTCAAGTGCCTCGAGCAGTACGCCGCGCGCGAGCGGCGCTTCGGGCTCACCTCGGCGCAGCTCGCCGACCCCGAGAGCGACGTAGAGCCGACGGCCGGTTGACGTTTGGGGCTGCGCGCGGTTAGCTGCGCCCTTCGTGGCCCTCGGCAACCTTGCCTCTCGCCTGCTCGTCGCGGTCGTCGCCGCGCCGCTGCTCCTCCTCGCGTTCTACCAGCGGTCGCACATCCCGACGTTCGTCATCGTGTTCGGCGCGTCGCTCCTCGCGATGTGGGAGCTGTTCGCGATGATGCTCGAGGACAAGCGCGACCGCGTGGCCAGCCTCGTCTTCGGCGCGCTCACCGTCGCGGCGTACTACTGGATGCACCCGGCGTCCTTGCCCGACCGCGCGCCGTGGATGCTGCTCGGCGACAGCCGCCACGTCGTCTTCGCGCTCGCCATCATCAGCCCGGGCCTCTACTACCTCTTCCGCTTCGGCGACATGACCACGGTCGCGCGCCGCATGGCCGCGACCACGTTCGGCATCGTGTACGCCGGCATCCTGCTCATCACGGCGGCGGAGCTCAAGCGCGACATCGGCGGCACCGACGGCGGGCACATGATCGTGTTCGTCCTCGTCGTCGTCTGGTTCGGCGACACGGGCGCGTACTTCGCCGGCCGCTTCCTCGGCAGGAGCAAGCTCTACGAGGCGGTCTCGCCCAAGAAGACGTGGGCCGGCGCCTTCGGCGGCCTCGGCGGCTCGCTCCTCGGCGGCATCCTCATGAAGCTCTTCTTCCTCGACCGCCTCGGCTGGGTCGACGTCGTGCTCCTGACCTTGCCCGGCGCCGCGCTCGCGCAGATGGGCGACCTCGCCGAGTCGCTGATCAAGCGCTCGACCGGCGTGAAGGACTCGGGCGCGATCCTGCCCGGCCACGGCGGCATCCTCGACCGCATCGACGCCGTCCTCTACTTCGCGCCGTGGGTGCACCTGTACATGCAGGCGCGCACCTTCGTCGACGCGCTCTGATCATTCATCGATCGGCTCGTCGCGCTGGACGATGCCCTTGCCGCCCTTGCCGAAGTTGGAGCCGCGCGTGCCGGGGTCGGTGATCTCCTCGTCGCCGCGCTCGATGTCGCTCGCGACCTCCTCCTCGGCGGGGATGTCGAGCGCGCCACGCTCGTGCTCTTCGTCGGCGCGGTCCCAGTCGGCGCCGTGGTAGACGACGCCGCGGTCGTCTCGCTCCTCGTCGCGCTGGCGCTCGCCCGGACGGTTCCTGGCGGGGGCCTCGGTGGCGGATTCGTCGTGCTCGGGAGTGGGCTTCCTCGGGGACATGGGGCAGGTACCTCCGTGGCAGGAACGCACGGCGTGGCATGCTTGTACGTGGTCTAGCGGCCTCGACAGACGAGGCGAAGGGCGTCGAGACAGGCGGCGACGCAGCGCTTGCACGCGGCCGCGCACACCTTCGTGTGCGGGTAGAGCGTCGCGAGCCGCTCGCACTCGGCGGCGGTCTCCTGGCATGCCTTCGCGCACGCCTCGATCTGCCGCTGCATGGTCTCGCGATCGGGGTGCGGCTCGCGCGAGAGCATCCACCCCGTCGCGACGCAGAGGTCGGCGCAGTCGCTGTTCAGGCGGACGCACTTGATGAGCAGGCGCGCGTCCTCGACCGCGAGGCAGATGTCGGAGCACGCCATGCACGCCTGCGCCGCCTTGAACGCGGCGTCGATGCACATGGCGAACGCCTGCGGATCGAGGACACCCGGGGCTTGGTCGTGGCGGAGCAGGACGCTGGCGTGGGGCATGCGGATCGGCCTCCGGCCGGCACGTGGTGCACACCCGGTGCCACAGCCGCGACGGGAGCGAGCTCCGGAGCGCGCGCGCGCCCGCCGGCGCGATCAGGCCGCGACCTGCTGCAGGTATTCCTTCGCCCGCGCCGCCCACTCGCTCTCGGTGTCGAGCTCGAGGTAGCGATGCAGGTGCCGCCGCGCGCGCGCCTTCGACCCCGCGCGCACCAGCGCGATCCCCAGGTTGTAGTGCGCGTCGGCAAAGTCGGGCGCCTGCTGGCAGACGCGGACGAGCTCGGAGATCGCGAGCTCGGTCTCGCCGAGATCCTCGAGCAGGTTGCCGAGGTTGTAGCGAGCCTCGGCGAGCCCCGGGTCGTGATCGAGCGCCTTCTCGTACAGCGCGCGCGCCTCGGCGGTGTCGCCCGCCCGGTGGCGCAGGTTGCCGAGGTTGGTCATCGCCGCGGCGAGGTGCGGGTCGACCTCGAGCGCCTTCCGGTAGAGGCGCTCGGCCTCCTCGATCTCGCCGCGGTCCTCGGCGGCGCAGGCTTCCATGAACGAGCAGTACGCCGTCGGTCCGAGCGTCGCTTCCGTCGACTCGGTCTCGACGACGCCGGGCGCGGCCGGCGTCACGCCGCGCTCGGCCTCCTCGACCTGCTCCTTGCGCAGGGTCGCGATCTGTCCGCCGAGCGCCGGCAGGTTGAACGCCATCACGACCTGGCCGGTCGCCGGCACGAAGGCGACGTCGTCGGCGATCGCGACGACGTTCTCGCCGTCGGAGCAGACCCGCATGCGCAGCGCGGGGTGCACGTCGCCGGGCAGCGAGCGGCGCAGCGCCTCGAGGTTCTTGCGCACCTTCTGGGGCGTGAGCCCGGCGGCGAGCAGGTCCTTCGCGGCCTTCACCGCGCACAGATCGCGGAACGTGTAATAGAAGCGGTTGTTCTTCCGCACCGTCGGGCCGACGAAGCCGGTCTGCATCCAGTACCGCAACCGGGACTCCTGGACGGCGAACAGCTTGGCGACTTCGGGGATGCTGTAGAGCTCGGTCACGGGCTACCTCCGGAGGATGGCTTCGACGTTCAGGGCGAAGTGAACGACGGGTCCGCGCGCGCGGACCTCGAGATCGATCTGGGGCTGGATGAGCGTGCCGCCGGCGATGCGGCGCGCCTCGGCGAACGCGACGGCGCGGGCGCGCTGGCGCAGGCGCGCGTCGTCGGGGGCGAGCTCGGC